>JANOUH010000150.1:0-2666 GCA_031416795.1 Cytophagales bacterium
CCATGACAGTTGGCTTAGAACAAATTAGGTGCAAATGAAAGGGGTGAGTAATGAGATGTATTCTTTAATGGCTAAATGCATTGCTGATGAAGCATCTGCTAATGAAAGGTTGGTAATGGATAGTCTTTTGAAAGAAAACGAAGAATTGATAGTCCTGTTTAATAAACTGAAGCACTATTATCAGTTGAAAGAGAAGCCAGAAACCTAGGACCCAGCCTCAGCCTTTGGAAAACTAAATACCAGGATACAAAAAATGATTAATCCCTGACTTCATGGTAATCGCTCTAGCAAATACTGGTAATGCTCATTGCATACCCGTGAAAATAAATTTCGATGCGGTGCCTTTTTTTCTGTGCCTATGTCAGTTTACGACCTGGCAAAATTTTGCGAATACTCCATCAGTGGTTATCAAGCGATGAAAAAGTCTTTATAAATTAAGCTCTTGATAAAAGATCTATTTTGTTGAAAATGTAAAGAAATGAAAGTACTCTGTTATGTAGCCCTATTTACTCTTCTCACATTCACTGCTCAAGCGAATGATGGAAATGTGGATTGGAAAAAAATGAAGGTGTTGGTATACACCAAAAACGGAAAAGGATATGTGCATAAAAATATTCCGTATGCCGTAAAAAGTATTCAAAAGCTGGGGCTGCAATATGGTTTTAAGATCGATGTGTCGGATAACGCGTCTGTATTTACCGAGGAAAATCTGAAGCAATATTCCTTGCTGATTTTCACCAGTACTAACAACGATGTATTTGATACCGATGTTCAGCGCCTGGCATTCAGGCATTTTATTGAAGCAGGCGGAGGCTTTGTAGGAATACATTCAGTCGTTGGCACCGAGCGCAACTGGGCGTGGTTTAAAATGATGTTGGGAGGAACGTTTGCCTGGCATCCTAAATTTCAAAAATATAAAATCCGTGTCATCGACCCGAGTCACTCATCTGTGACAGGCTTGCCCAAAGTTTGGGAGAAGGAAGATGAATGTTATTTTCAAAAAGAAATGTATCCGGGTATCCGCACCGTTATGGCGCATGACTTGAGCTCTTTGGAGGATACTGAGAAAGAAAAAATAACGACAAGTGCTGGAGTATTTTCAACACTTTATCCCGCTGTGTGGTATCAGCAATTTGATGGCAGCACCATCTGGATTACGGCACTTGGACATGGCAAGAAGGACTATGAAGATCCCATTTTTATTCAACATGTTTTTCAGGGAGTAAAATTTGTAGCAAGCCAGACAAAGTCGAAAGATTATAAAAAAGCATATTCAAAGTCGAAGGACGATGCAGTGCAATATTGATAAGATGAAGGTGTATTTGCAATTTGACCAATAATAAAACCAAGCTAGTATGAAAACGAAATCAAAATCCGGTTTATCAAGAAGGTCGTTTATAGAAAAATCGTTGAAAGGAGCGGTAGCTACTTCTTTTTTGGTAAGTGGCTTTCCTACCATTGTGCCTGCTTCCGTGTTTGGAAAAAAAGCACCAAGCAATCGTATTAACATTGGTGCTATTGGCCATGGTCGCATTTCGCGAGGTCATGATTTACCGGGTGTGTGGAAACATGATTACGCACAAGTAATGGCTGTTTGTGATGTGGATACCAAAAGAGCCGAAGACGGAAAAAAACTAGTGAATGAATACTACACCAAAAAGAATGGAAAGCCTTTCGATGGGGTGAAAGTGTATCATGATTATAAAGAGTTAGTAAAGAACAAAGACATTGATGCCGTATTGATTAGTACTCCTGATCATACGCATGCCATGATCGCAATCGCAGCTGCAAGAGAAGGTAAACATATTTATATGCAGAAGCCGGCATCACTCACCATCTCGGAAGGAAGAATTGTAAGTGACTTTGTTCAAAAAAGCGGAGTGGTCTTTCAAATAGGAAGTCAGCAAAGATCGTGGGAGCAGTTTCGGGTTGCTGCAGAGTTGGTGCGCAATGGACGCATCGGCCAATTGAAAACGGTGTATGTAGGATTGCCTGGAGATCCTTCTGGTAATGAAGAAGCAGAGATGCCGATACCTAAAAATCTTAACTACAACATGTGGTTGGGGTCAACACCCGAAGTGTATTACACAGAAAAAAGAGTACATCCACAAGCAGATTATGATCGGCCAGGATGGTTGCGTTGCGAACAATTTGGTGCAGGTATGATCACCGGCTGGGGCTCTCATCATATTGATTCCGCTCATTGGGGAATGGGTATGGAGCGTTCGGGTCCTATCGAAGTTTGGGGGCATGCTGAATTTCCTAAGAGTGGCTTGTGGGATGTTCACGGTATTTTCAAAACGGAAGCCTTGTATGCGAATGGAGTGAAGATGGTAGTCAGTAACGAACTGCCCAACGGAATAAAGTATGAAGGCACCGAAGGTTGGATCTTCGTAACCCGTGGTAACTATTCAGCAACATCCAGTGATCCGGTGACCAACTCAGATGGCACGAAGCCATTGGATGCCAGCGATCCGAAAATCATGAAGTCGGTAATTGGTCCAAATGAATTTCATTTCATGGTTAGTAATGATCATCATGGCAATTGGCTGGAAAGTATCCGTGATAAAAAACCAAATATTGCTCCGGTAGAAGAAGCCCACCGCTCGTGCTCAACATGTCTTGTTCATCATATTGTAATGAAACTGGATCGGAAAGTGTATTGG
>JANOUH010000151.1:0-25564 GCA_031416795.1 Cytophagales bacterium
ATATGCTTTCAATGAATACTCAGGACATTTCTTTATCAAAGACACCGATCATCCATACCATCAGGAGAAGCCATTTGATTGGGTCCGCGGCTACCAGGTTGGAGGCAAGTCGTTGCTGTGGGCACGTTGGGTGCAGCGCTGGAGTGACCTTGATTTTGAAGCCAACGCAAAAGACGGTATTGGTGTGGATTGGCCTATTCGCTATAGAGACATAGCACCGTGGTATAGTTACGTGGAAAAGTTTGTCGGTGTAAGCGGAAGTAAGGAAGGCATTCCGCATTTGCCCGATGGAGAATTTCTTCCGCCCATGGAAATGAATTGTGTGGAACAGCATTTCATGGACCGACTAAAAAAATCTCATCCCGATCGTTATTATATTATTAGTCGCACGGCAAATCTTTCGCAGGCTCAGGACATTCATAAGAAGATAGGTCGGAACAATTGTCAGTATCGCAATCAATGTTCAACCGGTTGTCCTTTTGGAGGATACTTTAGTAGCAATTCATCCACTATACCGGCTGCACTGGCAACAGGTAATTTAACAATCAGACCTTTCTCGGTAGTTCATTCTGTGATTTATGATGAACAGAAAGGCAAGGCTACCGGTGTGCGTGTAATAGACACCAACACAAAAGAGATGATGGAATATTATTCGAAGATTGTTTTTCTGAATGCGGCCACACTCAACACTACCTTGGTATTACTCAATTCAACATCCAATCGTTTTCCCAATGGATTAGGTAATGACAGCGATACGCTTGGTCGTCACCTAATGGATCATAACTATCGTGGGCGCGCCACTGCGATGGTGGATGGTTTTGAAGACATGTATTATTATGGTCGCAGACCAACGGGAACCTATTTGGCACGCTTCCGCAACATGGGTAAAGACAAACAAAAAGATTTTGTGCGCGGCTATGCCTATTCCTGTGGTGCTTCGCGCGGAGGATGGGGCAGAGGTGTGAACGAAGAGGCCATTGGTGCTGAATTGAAAAACGAATTAACCATTCCGGGTCCGTGGAGTTTTGGTATGACCGCCATGGGAGAGATGCTCCCACATCCTGACAATCGAGTAACGCTGGACAAAGAGAAGAAGGACCAGTGGGGAATGCCATTACTCAATATTGATTGTACGTGGCGCGAGAATGAAGATGCCATGACGAAAGATGCTGTGAACTCCGCCTTAGAAATGATGGAGGCTGCAGGATTTAAGAATGTTCGTGGATTTGATAATCACCAGGCCCCGGGCCTTGCCATTCATGAGATGGGAACTTGTCGTATGGGTCGTGATCCAAAAACCTCTATGCTCAATGGATGGAACCAATTACATGCGGTAAAGAATGTGTTCGTTACGGATGGAGCGAGCATGGCTTCTACTGCTTGCCAGAATCCTTCCATTACGTATATGGCATTGACCGCTCGTGCTGCCGATTATGCTGTGCAGGAATTGAAGAAACAGAATCTTTAGTTGAAAAGAATTTTATCACCTACGATGAAATCAATTGTCCTAAGTATTCAGCACTCTTAAGGCAACGCCATTAGATTGATCGCAGGAATTGGATTACGAAAAAAATGAACTCATGGAACTAACACCTATTCAAGAAAGGCTGGAGGAAAACTCAGAACTTATTCAAAATCCTTTAACCAGGGAAACAGTGCCCGTGTGCGTTGACTTCTACAAGAAGGTTGGGTTTACTCCACCCTGGATTTGTTATTTTGCAAAGCACCATGACGAGTTTGTTGCGGGTGCAGGTTTTAAGGGACCACCTGTTAATGGCTCTGTGGAAATTGCTTATGGAACATTTGAAAATTTCATGAGACAAGGATTTGGTACAGCCGTGTGCAAACAATTAGTTGAGTTATCTTTTAAGACAGACCCTTCTATTAGAATAACTGCTAGAACTCTTCCTGAAAGCAACTACTCAACGCGAATACTTGAAAAAAATAAGTTTGTTTGTTTAGGGTTAGTACAAGATCCTGAAGATGGACCTGTATGGGAATGGGAATACAGAGGAAAAGAGTAACGGACAACCGCACTAAGTATATGGATAAACTAAAAATCTCAACGGCTCAATTTGAAAATGGAAGTGGAGACAAGGCTTATAATCTTTCTGTGATTGATAAGCTTTCTCAAAAGGCTGCTGCAGAAGGCTCGCACGTGATTGCTTTTCACGAATGCTCAGTTACTGGTTATACATTCGCTCGTCATCTTTCAAAGGAACAAATGCTGGAGGTAGCAGAATTTATTCCGGATGGGGATAGCGTTAGTAAATTGATTGCATTAGCACTTAAAAATAATATTTCCATACTAGCCGGACTTTTTGAAAAGGACAAAGACGATAACTTATTCAAAGCGTATGTCTGCGTGGATAAAAACGGATTGATCGCAAAGTATAGGAAGCTGCATCCTTTTATCAATCCCCATCTCACCCCGGGTAATCAATATTGCGTGTTTGACTTGCATGGATGGAAGTGCGGCATATTGATTTGTTATGATAACAACATTATCGAAAACGTGAGAGCTACTAAGTTATTGGGTGCCGACATTATTTTTATGCCACATGTTACGATGTGCACACCATCGAGCAGACCGGGCGCTGGTTTCGTGGACCCTAAGCTTTGGGAGAATCGCGAGCACGATCCTACTTCCGTGAGATTGGAATTTGATGGTATGAAAGGACGTGATTGGCTGATGAAATGGTTGCCGGCCCGCGCCTATGATAATGCTGTCTACGTAGTTTTCTCAAACCCCATTGGCATGGATGACGATCAATTAAAAAATGGATGTTCCATGATCATTGATCCGTTTGGCGATGTCATTGCGGAATGCAGAGCATTGGGTGATGATTTGGTGTCTGCGATTATAACTCCGGAGAAGTTGACACAAGCAGGAGGCTTTCGCTATATAAAAGCAAGAAGACCTGATTTATATCGTGACATCATTGGGCAAGTTCACGTGTCGGAACAAAATGTTATTTGGATGAATAGACAGAAAAAATAAACTTTTAATTTTTCTTCTTGTACAAAACCATTTCTCCACCTTCATCACCCAATGCCTTTAATGGATTACCAATCGGTGTTTGATTGGTGTCTTCCGCTACTTGAGTTTTTACATATTGAATCAATTCGGAGATGGCGAATTTATCTTTTTCGGTTTCGTTAAGAAACTGAATTACTCTTTTTGCAAATGGACTGTTGCTTCCTACTGCGCCATCCGAAACAGTTTCCAGTCTCCCGGAAGCGAGACCCCATCTTGACTTAAATTTTTCTACCTGATCGGTATATCCTCTGCGACTATCGCTAAATAGTGCTCCTGAAAAACAGGCATCAGCAATAAGAAATGTATGCTGAGAGTTGATGGCATTCAATAACTTTAGAATATCAGTATTTGATACATATTCTCCGGAAGAGTTGGTGTTAGCCTCCTTCGGTATCCAGTAACCTTCATTGAGTAGTGGATCAAAAAAACCGTGACCCGAAAAATAAATCACCAGATTATCTTTCGGACCAACTTTTTCAATCAGACTTCGAAGGCCGTTGTAGATGTTAGTGCGGGTCGCTTGTTCGTCTTTAAGGACTGTTATGTTCGAAAATTCAAAGGTATATTTAGATAATAGAACGGACACAAGATCATTGCCATCTTTCACGGCATTATTAAGTTTTGGCCAGTGGTTATAGTTATTAATACTTACTACAAAAAGATGATTAATTGCCGTGGCGCCCACATACTCTTCGCCCTCCATATTCTTGCGCACGATAATAAATTTCTTCAAGGCAATGTTGTCATTGATATCGGTCACTTCCATGTTTATGTAATTGTCACCCATGGCGAGTTGTATATTGTAGATAAAATTTGAATTCGATCTTACAGGCGTTTCAATATTATTGATTTTGAGAGATCTCACCCCCGACTCATCAGTAACAATGCCCCGTAAGTCAAGGATGTCTTTATACACGACCACTTTATTATCTATGATGTTAGATGGATTGGAAATCAGAATCAGTGGAGCTGACGTGTCTTTGGTGTCTTTGAAGTTGACTACGGGGACTATATTAAGCGAACTGATGTTCCATAAATAGACCTGAGTTCCAAACTCTTCGATACTGGCTACCTCATGCCCACCCGGACTCATACTAAGCTTTAGAACTGGAAAATCCAACTTGTCGAGTTTAAGAGCAGGGGTGCCTGTGGAAGCATTATAAAAATGAATGGCATTTTTTTCCAGAGCAGCGGCTAAATACTTTCCATCACCACTGAACTCGAGATCGTATATCCAACCTTGTTGCTTGATCTCTTTTATTTTATTACCAGACAGAGTTTCCCACAGGTAAATGGTTTTATCATCACCACCACTCGCGAGTAATTGCCCATCTGTTGAAAAGGCCAGTGATCTGACCCAACCGGTATGTCCTTCCAATTTTTTAACAATGTTACCGGTTGTAGCTTCATACACTAAAATGAAATGATCACCCCCACCAACCGCAAAATATTTTCCATCTCGGGTAATGGCAAAAGCTCTTACATTTTTTTTGAAATCCTGTTTTGTGTAAATCACAGAACCTGTTTCACGGTTCCATGCTTTTACGATTCCATCTTCAGATAAAGCAATGACCGATTTATCCCCATCGGAAAAGCCAACACCCATGACACTTTGTGTGTGTTCAGAAAAAGTAGCCAGCATTTTTCCTTCCGGAACACTCCATAGCTTTACCTTTTTGTCAGCACCTCCGGTGGCCAGCAGATCACCATTTTTATTGAAGGCCAGGTCAAGAATGTCTTTCGTGTGAATGAGTCCGTTAAATTCTTTTACACGGGTATCATTGCCAGCATTATAAAGTTGAAGTTGATTACCTTTTGCTATGACGAAAAAATTATTATCGGGCGAATAGCTTATGGTGTTAACACCTTTTGCACTAATACTTACTTTCTTTAATTCCTGGGAAAATCCTGTGGAAGAGATTAAGCTAAGCAAGATTAGAAGGTATCCTTTATAATTGAAAAGTGGATGGTGCATTTTAGGGAATCTATTTCTTTTTACCAAAGTTATAACTTAAGCCTCCGGTAAGTTCTATGATTAAAGGATAGGGGTTCAAAAGAAAATCACCGGGGGATTCCCAATAAAACTGATCTGTACGTGTACGCAGCGAGAATTGAGGAAGTACGAGATATAATTTACTATTGAGACGAATCATAAGTCCGATCGACCCACCAAAAAATGTGGAGGAAGTCGCGTCTCGATAAAGACCCTTGTCCATGTACATTTCAAAATAACCGTAAGTCAATTCGGCAAATGGCCTGAATCTGGGTTGTCGACCGGTGGAGGCCCTCAACTTTACGCCATACAGTTGATGTTGTGAGTGATAGACTGAAGAGCCTGAATTATCACTGGCACTATATTCAGATTGAGAAGGAAACCCCTTTGAGAAAAATGCACCTGCGGCAAAATACTGAGAGATATTGAGGTTTAATTCAGCATGAATCACCGGAGCAGTGTAATTATACATATTGTATTGTGTATCACTCATTTCCAAGAGCGCGGCAACACCGCTCTTTAGTTGCACTTCCATAGAGGGTAACCTCAATTGTGCCAGCAACGATCTGCCTGACAGGCCTATAATAAAAAACGATAAAATTAATATCCTTTTAATACCCATTTTGGAATTTGATTCTCACGCTTTGGTTATTAATACCTGTCAAATTGATGTCATCTTTCCACCAGTCCGATGCGTACAAAATCTTTAATCTAAAATCTCCCGCCATAAACAAGTAGGGATGAAAGTAATATTTATCACCGCAACAGCTACCCGTGTCCTGAGTCTCGCCAAAATAGACTTCTTGCAATTGTTTCCCTGTGCTGAGTGCTGAAAACTGTGTGCGTGCTCCTTCGGTATTGTCCTTATTCAAAATGTAAAAATTGCTTCCATCACAGTAATTGTACTGTTTCTTTTCGGTCCATTTACAGGTTGATGGTGAGGTAGGTACACATGTTCCATATTGCCAGACGAACTTATAACTACACGGAGTAGCAAATGATTCGTTACTGCCAACGGTAGCGATAGTTTCACCTTTGGGATGCGCTTTTGTAAACGCTATTCGCTCGAGAGGAAAGCTATTATTACTACCTGATGCGTAGATATCCTTATATCTTGTAGTATCCAGATTTGCTATGATTGTTGTTTGCAAAGCGTAAAGAACTCCATTGTCATACACAAATTCATAGGTTTCTTTTTCGATTCCAGAGGATTTAACGCGCCAGAATTTTATCCTCCCATCAGTATAATATTCACTAACGATGGTAATATTGGAGGTTACACCGCTTCTGAATTGGAATTTAGGATTGGAAAAGGTAGGCCATGAAATGGTTACCCTTTTGGTTAAACTGGGGCGCAAGGGATCATTAATGACTTCCTCCGTTACTTTTGCTGTGTTAGTAATGGCATTACCATTAAGTGTTTCCGTGATTTGGATGGACTTAAGTTTAAGATTCTCCAGTTCATCCACTGAAGTAATATCTGTGTCTTCCAGAATGCTGCATGAAATAAGCAGACCCATTAGAAACATGGACAACAAGCGAAACATAGGTTGGGGTTTCTTAAAGTACTAATGTAAGAAAACCTAAGGAAGCCACCAATTAAGGTCAGGATTTCAAGACTCGCTTAACGCTGAATCTTTCCCTGGATAGTCTGGTATCGGATCCATAGAAAGTCCTTATAAATTCTTTTTACAGATTTTAATGAAAAGTGTGTTGCCTTACGTTTTCCATAGCCCTCTTCTGCTTCGAATACCGTGGGCGCTCCAATCGTGCCATCCGCAATAGGCGCAAGCACAAGACTAAACTCATCAATGAGGCCAACCTTTAGAAAGGAGCCATTGACGTGACCACCACCATCAATACGCACGCGCTTAATGTTGAAAAGTTTGTATAGCTTTTTAAGCACGAGCTCAAGATCTAATTCATTTTTTCCCCCGAATATATAAGACACATTTTTAGCGCGAAGATGTTCAAGGTATTTGCTGCTCACCTTTTCGGAGAGTACTTCAATCACTTGTTCGGTAGACACCATGTTGCTATCCCAATAGCATTTCCCGGAAGGGTCGATTACTACCGCATAGGTTTTGGAAACCTTAGGTGCAACGAAGTCTGTCTTAGGAACACTAACTTTTCCTTTACTGAGCAGATGTACATTTCTACTCGAAAACTCCTCCATGGTAGTGCGTCCTACCAGCCAGGCATCGGCCTTTATCTGGGCGGCTGTTTCTTCAAAGTATTTATGATGGTCTTTCAGCCCCCAGATGGTTTGTTTTATCCGTCCGTCTACCGATCCAAACATGTGGCAAATAACATAAGGCTTCATAGCATAGTCTGTTTTATAAAGTTTGACAAAGGTACCGGTGAAGATGAAATCGTTATCACTTTTACCAGGTACTATTTTTGAAAAAAACTGACCTGATAAAGATGTAATTCTTCCTGACTTCCGGGAGGAGAAATGGACTTGATGAATTTCATTCCGATTTTCTCCAATAGTTTTATAGAAGCAACATTGTCGGGCATGGTAATGGCACAAATAGATGAAAAGTTTAATTGGTTTTTAGCAAGCGAAATGGTTCCTGTTGCAGCTTCAAAACCAAAACCCATTCCGATATATTCCGGTAAAAAAGCAAAGCCAATGTCGGGATTATCCAAATAATCTCTGTGAAGAATGCCACACATTCCAATAGGATTTTTATTGTCTTTTGTTTCAACAAGCCACAGACCGAAACCATTTTCCTGGTAACTTTTTATTGGCCCATTTTTAAGATAGCCTTTTGCTTGTTCGGTCGTTTTTATATTTCTATCACCAATGTATTTTAGCCAACCTGTGCTGTTAACGAGTTCTATAATGAATGAAGTGTCATCCATGGTTAATTCTCTCAGTCTTAATTTTTCTGTTTCTAAGATGTAATTCATGTATTCGATACTCCTTTTTGTAGTGCATTATAAATTCTTATCAGCTTCCATATACTTTTGAAAAGAAACTCCTTTAAGTGGCCAAACCATCAGCACGCTGCAATTTCCTACCGTGGGATCTTCGATGTAGTTAAAAATAGGGTTCACCCACTGAAATCCAGCCTTACGCTGAGGTGTTATCGTGGGGTCGGTTAGTTCATTGTTCTTTAGTTTTTCACAATATTCCTGAATTGAATATTTTTCCTTGTACATCGCATAGCCAATTGTCATGCCTACGGTAATTTGTCCTTTCATCCCCAATAGCCTTACCATATCCTGATGGGCGTTATACAGTTCTGTTGATAATTTTAGCCCACGGTATATTGGCAATACTCCTATATCAAATTGATACAGCCAGTCACCATCAGTCTGGTGGGCAGCGGTAATCCATAGATTATCCGTTGCTTCCATTAAGGTATGATTGAGTTTAGGGAAGTGAATTCTCAGTGTACTGGAGGATGCGATTACTTTATCGTTATGCGTCACCACCAATTGCCCCTCAGGAAATATTTTTATATGGTTCGCATAATGTTCTTTCGTTAATCGTTCGTCTGCGGTAAGGGTAGGGAAACAAGTTAATTGAACTCCCTCCATTTGCTTTGCATCAGCCAGGGTTGCCGTCCTGATGGTGTACATACCATCCCATGTCTTTTTGCTTATCATTTAGTTGAGGCGTTGAAAGATACCAGTGTCAAACATCATCTTAAAAACAAGCACTTTTTAGTTTTCTATTTCTAATTAATTATTGGTATCTCTCAAAGTGGTGACTAGTGATCAGACTTCTTCATTAACGTATAAAGTTCTTTCGCCATCTCCATATTATCAGGTGTTAAAACAATTTTTCGATTGTTGGTTGTTTCAAGCACCAGGTAGTTGTTTCGTTTGGTTGCAAACCACGTCATGTTACCAAATTTTTTATTTCTGAACTTTCCATAATAGCCAAAAAGTCCAGCAACGCCAAAGGTTCTTATGGTCCATGTCATGGTTTCTTTATCGGTCAGATAGACGTTCTTTATCTTATTCACTTCCAGATGATAATCTTTCAACGGGCGTTTGATCGTTAGACCAGTTTTTCCAACCACATAGCACACAGGCCTGAACAGGTAGCAGAACGCATAGATGACAAGCATCAGTATTACAGGAATGGTGTTGCCAGCAAATTGAACTGTAGAATCAGAACCACTGTATATCAACCAAACATTCCAGGTTGCGATGCTTAGAAATAGTACGCTGATTAAACCGGTGATTATTTTTGCGCCCTGGTCTAAAGATGCTTTGTATTCCATAATGAAATTATTGGGATTCAGTTTCTCCTGATCGCTATTTTATAAAATTGTTATACAAGCTGTTAATGGTTATTCTCAATAAATCGTTGATACCATTCGTGTACGTTGCGTTACATCCATTTGTGATTACTACGATTCCAAATTTTTCTTTAGGATGAAAAAACATGGCGCTGTAGAGACCATAGGCTGAACCCGTGTGACCTGTCATTACTTTGCCAGGGATTAAATCATCAAGGTTGCTCATGGCTAAACCATAACCCTCTTCATGGGATATGGCGGTCTGCATTAAAGCCGAATTCTTTTTGGAAATAATTTTGACGCTTTTGTAGTTGCCACCATTCATGTGCATGGTCATATAGGTTGCCAGATCAGTTGCGGATATTTTCATTCCACCGGTGGGTGAAAAAATGGGCGTAGTATAACCCATGACATAGTTTTTTATTTCTTCTCTTCGTGGTGCGTATGCGGCTGGCGATGCTGAAAAACTTTTCGTGGCCGAATCATATGCATATAAGGTAGCCAGGCGATTGTTATCTAACGAGTCTACACAATAACCTCCGTACAATTTCAACGGATTTAGGACATGTCGCTTCACATACGTGTCGAAACGTTCTCCGGATTGTGTTTCGATGACAGCACCCACCATGTTGTAGTTAAGGTTGCAATATTGGTATCCCTCACCCGGCTCATAGTCATTGTAGCATTTGGCCCAGTCTGCGCCTTTGTTGGGATTAATAACGTCTAAATTAAAATAGCCCTGACTGTCATTAATGCTGGAGGTATGCGAGAGCACCATTTTAAGTGTGATCACCGTGTTTGGAAATTTGGGATTTCTTATTTTAAAACCAACCAACTCGCTGAAGTCATCATACAAAGAAAGTTTTTTAGCCTCAACCAGTTGCATGATGGAGGTGGCTGAGAACGATTTTGATATCGATGCTATTCTAAAAATATTTTGATCGGAGAGGGGTGTGTTGCTTTCTATATCTTTCATCCCGAATGAATGTGTATAGATAATTTCACCTTTCTTCACGACAGCTACCGAGAGCCCAACGACATTCAGTTGTTTCATGATGGCTTGCAGATCTTGTTCGGCTTTCTCTGTCTGGCCAAAGCTTGACGCAAGAATGGATACAACAAAAAGAAGGGTAATAGAATATCGTAGGGATTTGAATGTATTCATCGCTTGGAATTAGAGTAGATTATATAAACTGCACCAAGGAAGATCAATTCCCACCTTTTACATAGGCCCATCCTGTCTCTTGTTTGAGTGTGAGTTCGATCATGGCCGAAGGCACTATGATTACCGGTGTGAGTAAATCCTCTTTTTTAATATTTCTTTTTTTCATGGTGTTATTGCATGCAGCAAACACGACACCCTTTCCACTCCATTCAGCAATTTGACTGGAGGCTTTTGATTTAGCGGTTTGCAATAGATCAAGTCCACCCCCGTGACACACGACTTCAATATCAGCATTAGGCCATGCTGTGCGAATATTTTTTACTTGCCCCAATACAATAGCTTGCGAGAGGGAGTCGCTATCTGTGAATTGCATTACAATTTTATGTTTTTTCATATCGACCACGCCATCATTTTGTTGTGCGAGTAGATTGCCGGCACAAACGAGGATAATGAGAATAGATAGTAGTTTCATAGGATTCATCATTTAAGAGGAATCAAGATACTAAAACTTACCTGGTTTTAATTCCCACTTAACCTATTTGTTAAATGAATTGGCGAATTCAAATGAACGAACCTCCATCCAACTTTCGGATTTACCTGCCAGCGAAAATCCAACATGTCCTCCGCGATGTGGGGTTTCGAGTTGAACATGTGGATGTGTTTTAGCGATATCAAACGGATAGCAAGCATCTGGTAGAAACGGATCATTCAGTGCATTGACAATCAACGCTGGGATCTGAATAGAAGAAATAAAAGGTCCAGATGAGGCCTTTGCATAAAAATCATCTGCATCGTAAAAGCCATGCAACGGAGCTGTATAGCGATTATCAAAATCACGAAATGTTTTAATTTCCTCAAAACCGTCAGCAGAAATGAGAGCAGGAAACTTTAGTGATTTGGCTTTAATTTTTTTCTCCAGTTTTTTCAAGAAACGGTTGAGGTAGAATTTTTTATTGGGTTTATCCAGCTCACGCGCACTAGCGCCTAAATCACAAGGGACAGAGAAAGCCACCACCGATTTTATTTCAGATGGCAAATTATCTTTTCTTTCACCGATGTACTTTAAAGACATGCTGCCACCCATACTGAAGCCCACCAGAGCAATCTGTATATACTTTTTCTTTATAGCATGTTCAATGACGGCTGCAATGTCTTCCGTTGCTCCGTGATGATAAAATCGAGGTAAGCGGTTCATTTCTCCACTGCATCCCCGGCAATTCCATGCCAGCGCATCCCAGCCACGTTGATAAAAATAGCGAGCTACTCCTTTTGAATAATGGCGCTCACTATTTCCTTCCAGTCCATGTGATATAATGATCAGTTTGTCTTTATGTCCTTGCATCCAATCCAGATCGAGAAAATCGCCATCGGTTAATTCTAATCGTTCACGCATATACTCTCCTTCGATTTTTCTAAACATGCTCGGAACAATTGTTTCGAGATGAGAATTGAAGAGATAAAAAGGAGGTTTTGAATAGGACGAATTGATCAACATGATACATCAGTAAAATTAATTGCTAAGAACATCACTGAATTCCGGAGTCTTATCAAATATTGCTTTGGCGAATGGGCAGAGCGGAAGTATTTTGATATTCTTTTCTCTTGCATAGTTTACTGCCGCGCTCACCAATTGATTGCCGGCACCTTTACCGCGCAAAGCGTCAGATACTTCGGTATGATCAATGATGATCAGACGATCTCCTGCTTTGGAGTAGGTCATTTCAGCCAGTCGCTGATTATTTTCTTTAATGATAAATGCTCCTTTGGAACCGTGTTCAATGTGATCGATGTTCATGAGATGAAATTACGATTTATACCGCGCACTCAGTATGGTCATGATCACAAACAAAATGGCAACACCACCTAATGCCAATCGAAGTGATTGCAAGTCGGCAATGAAGCCAATGATAGGAGGACCAAATAGAAAACCAGAATAGCCCACGGTAGTTACCATGGCTAAGCCAACACCCGGTGAAAGATCTTTCGTGTTGCCGGCTATGCTGTAAGCAATAGGTACGAGAGAAGAAAGTCCCAAGCCAGTTATGAACAATCCTGCGATGACCACATACGGATGTATGAACAGTAAGGTGATCGATAGACCTACGGTAGAAATGATGCCTAGATAAATCATCAGTTTGCGATCACCCAGTTTTGCCCGAATTGAATCACCAAAAAATCTACCGATCGTCATCGCCAACGCAAAGGAGGATAATCCGATAGGTGCTAATGCTTTACTCGCTCCGGCAATTTTTTCCATGTAGTTTGTGCTCCAGTCGGCCATCGCGCCTTCGCCAAGCATGCAACAAAATGCGATGACACCAATGCTGACCATGGCCGCATTCGGCAATCTAAAGGCAGGGCCTTCAGCAATTTTTTCTTTGGGTTTATCATGAATTAGATGATAGCGCGCCCAGGCAGCACCGAGTATACTAAGGCCAATCACAATACTTAAATGGAGGAATAATGTGGTTTGTAATTTTACAAAGAGCGCACCGGTGCCCGCCCCGATAACCATACCAATGCTGAACAGCGCGTGGAAGGAAGTCATAATGGGTTTGTTGTGTTTTTGTTCTACCATCACCGCTTGTGCATTCATACTTACATCGAGCATGCCGGCTGTAATGCCCATGATAAAAAAAATAAATGCCAATCCAAAAAAGCCAGGCATCACGGGCATCAAAGGCACGGATAGACAATAGAGGAACACGGATGCAATGGTTATCCTCCTGCTTCCATTGCGTATGATCAGCCAACCCGTAAAAGGCATGGCGATCAAAGCCCCCACCGAAGAAGAAAGCAATACGATTCCCAACGTGCCATTGTCGATTGAAAATATTTCTTGTATGCGCGGAAACCGGGCCGCTAAGTTGGCATGCACAAAGCCGTTGATGAAGAAGATCAATTTAACAGCGATGCGGGGCGGGGGGAGGTGGTTCAGCACAGGATTATTATAATTTCAAGATTGATCGCTTACAGAAGTTTAGAAATAAAATTACTTCACTTTTAGCTCTCTAAAAATAGTTATGGGATTTCCGTGGTCATCCATTCCTTGCGCTTCCAGGGTAAACAATCCTTTAATATCGGAAGTAAAAAAATCAAAAGTTGATTTGCCACGGCTATCGAACGTCAGGTCAGGCTTCCACAAAAGTAAAGTCCTTCTGTCCGGAATACGACTCTTGACTTGATTTGGGGAATCATACAAAGGAGCATAAAACTCTTTCCGTGTTTGCATTCCTTCGTAATCAAGTGTCAATGCTTTTGAATCTATCACTAACCCACCCAAATCTCCCCGATAGGTTTTGAAGCTTACGATCCCGTTAAACGTAATCCCATTTAGGTAATACTTTTTTCCAATAACATCTATCTCCTTTATTTTTAATGCGTCCAACTCCAGTAATCGGTTGGTTGAAAACATAGGCACACCATCCAGGATAGCGAGCGGGCTTCCATCAAGCATATAACCCTCAACCTTATCGGGCATTTGAAAAACAAACTTTCCTTCCTTTTTGCGCACCCATACTCCTGTTACGTATTCCCGAAGTACTTCCTCTAAAACAGGAAAACGGGTGTAGTCATCCAATTTGTATTGCTCATCCGGCTTGCCATAAAAGGTTATGCTATCACTTTTATATTCTTGTGATGGAGCCTCATTGTAAATTGAATTTGCTTGCATAGCAACACTTCGCTGTATCAGGGAGGGTGCTATGGCGGGAGATATTGAAATGGAATGTTTAATTCCTTGTGTGTGGACTTCGGAAAACGGACTTATGATTTCCAATTGATACGTGCTGTCCTTTTGAAAGTCGGTTTGAAGGATTATTTTTTTTGAGCCTCTGAAATTTTTCATTTCAAACTTGACTTCGCCAAGCCTGTTGCTTACAGACGGATAGAGGCGTATATTTTTTGATGGGCTAGCTAAGTAGGTTGTTATTCCATTCGCTGGATTTTTAAGCTGATCGGTGATACGGCCACGCACAAGGTGCCCTCTAAACTCAGGAACAAACACTGATTTTTGTGAATAGTCATCTGAATTTTTCCCGGTAAACCTTGACCATCCATGAGTAAGCATCATCATATCTAGCAATTGATTTGATTCTTCATGGTTATTTAAAAAATAATATTCAGGTGATTCAATTGTTCCTCTCAGATCAGAAGTCAGCAGTAAGTAGTGATCGATCTGTTGTTTTTTAAATTGACCAATACTGTCTTCTTGATAAACGGCCACAGAAAGATTTATTTTATCAGATTGGCCAATGGTGGATAGCGTTACTTGCACCTTGCTTCTGTTGGCTGCACGTGAATCAGAAAGTTGTAAATCCATCCTGGGTTTGTTTGCTGGTTTCCTAAAATAAAACCTTTCGCACACAGGCTCGAAATCCATATCAAAAATGGTGAGTGTGTTCACACCAAAACTTAATGTATCAATTGGAAGTATCGCCTGAAGCAACGTTGTGCCTGACAACCGGATTGAAGTTTTTATTTTTCCACGCTGATGGGCTACCAGATAATAGTTTTTGTTTCTCTCGTTTTTGGAGTGCAATTTAATTTCAAGTTGGTTGTTTTTTGTCACAACTTGGAGTGTTACGCCTTGTGGTTGCCTAACGGGAAAAGGAACCTCTTTCCATTTTTCGTTTTCGGGTTTTATATAGGCACGATAGGTTTTGTTTTGAGGCGTGAATTGAAATGAAGAAAATCCAAACCGAATGGATTGGAATGTAGCAATGGTATCTTGGTCCGTCACTACTATACCTTTGTAGTTGATTCCTAAACCCTGTTCGTTCACTGCTCGCACGGCAACCCGGCTGGGCAAGCCTTCCACCAGATTACCTCCTTCAGGAAGAAATTGTGTGTCAAATACAACTTGCGTGGAAGGTTTGCTTTTTAGTATTTTTTTGAAAGGGTTTATCAATGTTACATCGCAATAAAAAAATGAATCCGGTCCTTTGTTTCTCATCCATTGTGTGTAGGCACTTGCCCGGTAGTTTCCCGAATTGATTGTGGCAGGAATAAAAAGCGAACCATAACCTACACCATTTTCGATTTCTACTTTTGTTTGGAGTATGGGAACATTTCCAACATCCAGTATTTCCAGATAGGCGACTTTACTCAACGCGCTGGGCCGATAACTTTGTGCATTTAGAAGATATATCTTAAACCAAAATGTTTCGCCCGTCAAGTAGACAGCCCGATCGGTATGGACAAAAATTTTCTCCTGACCTATCTGATTTGGATCGGTCGTTATTTTAGTTTGGATTGCTTCGGGTAAATTCTGCGCAAGCAACAAAGGACCTGCTATGCTCAAAATAAAAAATAGAATTTTTGTTTTTAAAGCCATTACTAATAGTTAGGTCTTTGTGCCACCCTGTAAAATACAATCGGTGCAATCGTGAGTAGAATATTTGAAACCGATCAGTGAGCCAAATAGGTTATAAACGCCAACCACCAAATTATACGTTTTGGGTTCAAACTTTGGTAAATCGGCCAACAGAACAGTATCTTCTTCGCACAACCCAAAATCTCCAATATAGCGGTGGGACCTGGGAAGGTCGTCTAAAGCCAAAGTCAACCGTTTTTGAGTTACCGTTGTTGCATAGAAATAGCCGAGTACTTCTTCCCCATCCTCATTGTAAACATTGCCAATAACCTGTGAAGGCTGGGGATCAAATAATGTTCCCAAAGATTCTGTATTTTTTTTTAGTTGTTGCCAATAATCGTAGGCCTTGGATGATATGGCAAGTTGATTAACCAATATGCTATACTTAACAAGTAATTTTTCTGATCGTAGAGGTATTTTTGTTATCATAGTCTCAGAAATAATATTCTGGTTAAGCCGATTGGTTGTGCCAATCAATATTTCAGTGGATGGAATATTTTTCCAACAATGAGGGATATCTTCATTTTGCATACGGTAAGTGAAAGATCCATTGTCAATATTATAACCCGATTGAAACGCGGCCGTATATTCCCAAGTCTCTATATGATTCCATAGAAAGAAATTATTTTGCGTGTCGTGAGTACTTACCAGAATTAACAAACCATCCTCCGTGGGCCTCCAACTTAAACTGTCTATCGAAGGCGATTGCAGTACCTCAATAAAATCAGAAAGATATTTTTTTCCTTTTGTGTTGATTTCAATTCGATAATTTTTAGTTAGATCTATATTAATGAACCGTTCATAAAGTCCAACATTGATTTCATTAAGTAGATGCTTGGGTCCGCTTTTTTCCTCTATGTAAACCTGAGCTTTTGATTCAGGGTTGACAGTGTCAGATGAGCTGAGGTCAACCGTCCTGCTAAGCCTTAGCCTAATCACATTTTCAGTTGCGTTTAAAAATCCATCTACAACCAATGTATTGGTATTTGAGTTTCTATCAGGCGTTGGGTAAGGTTCAATGCAACCTACTGTAACTAACAATATGAGAATGCACCAGTGCTTCATGTTTCTACCAGTAGGGTGGTCGGTTGGTTGTTCCACCCTGCACCCGGCAATCGGCACAATTTGTAGTTGAGTAATAATATTCGAGAGGAGTGGGGCTAGGTGAAGGCAATCCAGTGATGATCAAATTAGATTTTTCGTTGATCGTGGTTACATCCCTGGCTGGTATTATAAATAGTTCACACGCTCCGAAATCACGGTTCAGTTGATAGTCTCTGGGCAAATCGTAGAGACCGAAAGTAAATCTTTTTTGCGCCACGGTGCTTCCCATAAAATATCCTAACACAGTTTCCCCGTTCTCAGTTTCGCTGTAGATGTTTCCAGTTAGTTGTGATGGCTGCGGGTCAAATAAAGTACCGAGGCTTTCCGTATTTTTCTTAAGCAATTGCCTGTATTCATACGCTTTTTGTTCCAAAGCCATCTGTTTCACCAGAATGCTGTATTTACGTTTTATTTTTACAGAGTTTTTTGGCAGCGTTGTGATTGCGAACCCCGACACTACATCTTCTTTTAACGACTTGGTTGAAGTAAGAACTATTTCTGTATTCGTGTTTGATGTCCAGCAATGATAAATGTCTTCGTTCCTATAAAGAAGAACTTTGTTTTGTACTGTATAGCTTGATTGATAGGCTGAAGTATATTCATACGTTTCTTCGTATTCCCAATAATAGTATCGGGTTTTTCCTTCGGGATCATGTGCATAAGTTCTGATTTGCAACCCAATTGGGGTGGGTGAAAAATTAAGGCTGTCAATAGGTGGGGTTTGCATTACTTCGATAAAATCGGAAGAATATTTTTTCCCCGAGGCCAACTGAATACGCAACCGATACTTTTTTGAAGTGTCAACAAAAAATTCCTTTTCATACACACCCTTAGTATGATCGTCCAAAAAAATTTTTGATTGACTTTCCGTTTCCAGATATACCGAAGCTGATGTTTCGGGGGCAAAATTATCTTGAACTGACAAGTTTACTGATCGGCTGAGCTTCACAGTTATTTTATGATTAGTTGCATCCAGAAAACCATCGACAACAAGATACTGAGAATTATTATCTATTATGGGTAAGTTGTAAGGTTCAATGCAGGCAGTGACAAAAAGCCAAATAGATATTACTCGCCATAATTTTAATACGCTCATCAAAATCTAAAGTTATAGGTTAATGTAGGTATTGGTTCTGCAAAAATTGAAAGCTGGTAGCCTTTGATTGTGCCTTCTTTCGAAACAAAGTAAACACTGTATGCATTGTTTCGTCCAGTCAGATTGTAAACCGAGAGGGTCCACGAGCCATGAGCAAGTTTTTTGATCTTGTGGTTCCCCTCAATGTTTACACCCACATCTATCCGGAAATAATCAGGAATACGAAATTCATTTCTTTCGGAGTAGGCAAGGCGCGCACTTCCGTTGAGTTCATATTTTGCCAAAGGCAAAGTAATGGGCCGGCCTGTACTGTATGTGGCGTTGGCTGAAAAACTGAACCGTTGATTGAATTTGTAATTGCCAATGAAATTTAAGGCGTGAGGTTTGTCAAAGTTGGCTGGATAGAATTTTCCTTTATTAACGGTTTCTGACAAAAACGAACTTTGCGTTTGCAGCAATGAGCGTGAGTACGTGTAGGCGAGCCAACCGTTTAATTTTCCGGCAGACTTCTTCAGCAGCAATTCAATCCCATAGGCCTGGCCCCGTGTTTTTATCACATCTGTTTCTATGGTTTGATTCAAAAATAGAATAGCACCATTTTTAAAGTCAAGAAAATTTTGAATTGATTTTATATATCCCTCAAGGGAAAATTCTAAAAGGCCTTTTGGTGTATTGTGATATAACCCAACGGATAATTGATCGCCAATCTGTGGTTTCAAATGTTGGTCGCTCAGTTTCCACACGTCTGTAGGCGATATGGCAATGGTGTTGCTGAGCATGTGAATATATTGCCGGGTGCGGTTATAGCTCACTTTCACGGAGGAGTTTCTGGAGAGCAAGTACCTTGCCGATAGTCGCGGTTCAAAACCACCGTATCGTACAATCGGCTTACGTGAATAAATAGTGGTATCTTGAATGTTGCTGCGGTCCTTTGGAAGGTTGGCAGCGTAATCATAAACGGTGCGAGGCCCTAAGAAACTAAATAAGGAATAACGCATACCCCCATACACACTTAGTTTATTGCTGAATTCGAAATTGTCGCCTGCATAAAATGCATTTTCCCTTCCGCGCTCCCGCTGTGTATTTTCTGGAACGATCAACGATTCGGTCCCGTTTGGTACTATCTCGCCTGGGCTCAGGTTATAATGGATGGAACTAGCTCCGAAGGTTAAATGATGTTTGGGATTTAGATAATAACTGAAATCCGCTTTTGAAGTGAACAGTTTTATTTGGTATGAGAACCGGAAAGCATTAACGGGATTTCGATCGGAGGAAAGCGAAAAATCATATTGACTCAACGAGGATCCAAAGACCCCGTAAAATTTATTGTTGAATATCCGCTTATATTTTATCACTGCATTTCGGTCTTGATATTGATAGGTAGTGTCGCTATTGAGTTTGAATTGGTCGTGGCTCATGTAAGAGGAAACATATAGATTATCTTTTTCGCTCAAACTTGCACTCATATTCGCGTTAAGGTCATAGAAGGATGCCTGGCTGTTTTGAAATTGCTGGGAGTCAACTTGTTTTAATAGCCAATCGGAGTAGGTTGACCGGCCACCTACCAAAAATGAAACTTTGTCCTTTATGATCGGGCCCTCCAATGCCAGCCTGCCCGTGATGGGACTGATGCCACCAAGGGCGGTAAATTTTTTCTTGTTTCCTTCGCGCACCGATACATCAAGCACAGAGGAAAGCCTTCCTCCATAATCTGCCGTTATACCACTTTTAAATAACTCGGCACTTTTTAAAATATCTGGATTGAATGTGGAGAAAAATCCAAATAGGTGCGATGGATTGAAGATTACCGCATCGTTCAATAAAATTAAATTTTGGCTTGTGGCGCCTCCACGCACATTGATGCCCGATGCCCCTTCACCTACCGATTGCACACCGGGCATGGTTAGCATTACTTTAATTACATCGGCCTCGCCCAACGCTACGGGGGTTTGACGTAACGTTTTTATATCAATCCTATCAATGCCCATTTGAAGGCCTATGACTTTGGCATCGCGTTCGGAATTGATAACAACTTCTTTGAGGGAAACCACCGCTTCGTACATATCAACATTTAACTTCCCATCGGAATATAAAATGATTTGCCTTACTGTAGGTTTCATATCAAGACTTTGTATTTTTAATTGATGCTTTCCTTTGGGCAGAGTTATTGAATAAAATCCAAACTGGTCGGTGGCTACGCCAATCAATGGTTCCTCAATGAAGATAGATGCTCCAACCACTGGCTCTCCGTTGGCCTGGTTGCGTACGTATCCGGCCAGCGAAGCATTGCCTTGCAAGCCTGCCGACTTTGAACCGATGGGAAACACGAGGCTTTCATTGGATTTTATTTTTCCTTGTTCTTGCTGGTATTCCGAGAAATCGAAGTCTGTCGTGTTGCGGGCAGTTTCCTGCGAGGTATCAAAAAAATCGATGGGCAACTCTGTCTGTATTTCGCGTGCGTGCGTCATAAAGATGTTACCCTCTTTGTCAATCGCATACCGGAGCGGTGTGTTCTTAAACACTTCGTCAAAAATAAACGATACATTTTTTTGATAGACCAAGAGGTTTATTTTTAGTGTATCCGTCCACAAGGGGTTGTAGTATACCCGATACGAGGTCTGCATTTCAACGCTCTCAACAAGTTGATCGAACGTAAAACCTTTCAGGTCTCCGGAAAATAATTCTTCCTGTTTTTGCCCGAAGGAAACCTGGAAAGCAGACACAAAAAAGAATCCGGACAGAATGAAAAACCTACACATTTTATTGCTTTATGGAGGTGTATAGCATGGCGGCTGCTTTGCAATATTGCTCCCGATTGGCAGTGAAACGCACCTTTTTTTGGCGGAGTACTTTTTTTATTTGTTCTCGTTGTTCTGCCAAAGAGGATAACACCGATTTTTTTGACCGAATGATAAATACCTGATCGGCCTTCGTGATGTATATTTTTGTTTTGGATTGATACCAGGCTTTAGACTCGAAATCCACATCCTTATGTTGTAGGCTCTTTTCACGTTTCACCAGCACTTTGATTTCCCCATTCTGGAGCTGATCATAAAACCCATTCGATAAAATTGGGTGATTGGTAAGCTGTACAAACGTATGGTCGAACAGGACAAAACTTTGAATGCCTTCTTTGATCAATTGAATTTCATTTTTTGTTGAACTATCATCTGAGGTAACTTGATCAGTGACTAAGTTGTACTGAATGATTATGTTCTTATAAGTTTCTCCTTGATATAAAATGCTGCCCCGGGCAAATTCATACGATCCAAAGAAGGGGTGCTCATCTTCGGTTACTGGCGGCCTTTTAAAACTCGTTCCATTGCTTACGTGCGATTGATGCCCAATGGCCTTCTGATATTCTTTCAGGGCAAGCGGGCTATAGGAATCTTGACCCAATGAGGGATTCACGACTAAAACAAATAAAAATACGATGAGTCTCAAGTCGGTAACAGCAATTTAATTCTTAAGTTATGTCATTTAAGTTAACAAAACAGGTAAAATGTCTTGCGTGGCTTAATTTGTTTAAGTGATTTCAAATGGCAGGTAATATTTTTCTGGAGTCCTTCTGTTTACTGAAACTTATATCACTTCGCATACGCCACACTTCTCATCTCCCGGATCACGGTTACTTTAATTTGCCCCGGATACTGCATATCCTTTTCAATCTTTTGTGAAATATCAAAGCTTAATTGAGACGCACGTTCATCGGATGCTTTTTCTGCATCCACAATGACGCGTAACTCACGGCCTGCCTGAATTGCATAACACTTCTCAACGCCTTCAAAACTTAAACCTACACTTTCAAGTTCTTTTAAGCGTTTGATGTATTGTTCCATTACCTCACGTCTGGCGCCTGGTCTTGCACCGGAAATAGCATCACATGCTTGTATAATGGGTGATAGAATGCTGGTCATTTCAATTTCATCGTGGTGAGCACCAATGGCATTGCAAATGATGGGATGCTCCTTATACTTTTGAGCCAGTTCCATGCCTACAATGGCATGCGGTTTTTCTAATTCTTCATGCCATACTTTACCGATGTCATGAAGCAGTCCGGCACGCTTTGCTTGTTTTACATTGAGTCCGAGTTCGGCTGCCATGATCGCACAGAGGTTGGCTACTTCGCGTGAGTGCTGTAATAAGTTTTGCCCGTAAGAAGAACGATAGCGCATGCGGCCTATCATTTTGACAAGTTCAGGAGCAAGTCCATGAATACCTAAATCAATCACCGTGCGCTCACCGATCTCGATAATTTCGTCTTCAATGTTCTTAGTGGTCTTGGCAACGATCTCTTCAATACGCGCTGGATGGATGCGACCATCCTGCACCAAACGGTGCAACGATAAACGGGCGATTTCTCTGCGCACAGGATCAAAGCCTGAAATGATGATTGCCTCCGGTGTATCGTCCACAATAATTTCAACTCCGGTTGCTGCTTCCAACGCACGGATGTTACGACCTTCTCTTCCTATTACTTTTCCTTTAATGTCATCACTTTCAATATTGAAAATGGAAACACAGTTTTCTACCGCGTGTTCTGTGGCCGTGCGCTGAATGGTTTCCACTACAATCTTTCTGGCTTCTTTGGTGGCGGTTAACTTCGCCTCTTCCATGATATCTTTGATGTAAGAGCTCGCTTTGGTGGTTGCTTCTTCTTTAAGAGACTCTACCAGCTGGTCACGTGCTTGATCAGCAGTAAGTTTTGAAATACCTTCAAGGATAGCTACTTTTTGCGCGTTGAATTTATCTAATTCTTCTTTGCGCTTTTTTACCAGCTCATGCTGTTGTGCCAGGCTCTGTCTCTCTTCATCAATATCAGATTCTTTGCGTTTTAGCGTCTCCAACTCTTTGGAAAGTTGTGCTTCGCGCTGTTTGATTTTTTGTTCGTTGCTGATGATCTGGTTTTTCTTGCGGTTGGAGTCTTCTTCAAAGTCCTGTTTCATTTTCAGGAATTTTTCTTTGGCTTCCAGAATTCTGTCCTTTTTAATGTTTTCAGCCTGCAGTTCGGCCTCTTTAATAATCAGCCTGGCTTTCTCTTCGTTGGCCACCTGATTTTTTTTAAGTCTTTTTTTGTAGAGATAAGACCCAATAAATAATGCAATGAGTATGCTTGAAATGATGGCTAATAGAATGACGAGGATCAAACTATTGGTTCCGGCTGATGATAAATCCATGGTATAGGTATTTTATAGTTAAAACACCCGGATGGTCAATCGACCAAAACTGAAGAAGGGAGAATGAAAAAGAGAATTAGAGAGCTTGAGAAACTAATTGATTGAGTTGATTCACTTTTTCAACTACAGTTTGGTCTACTTCCTGCAGATTTTCCTCATCTGCCATCTTATCAACCAAACAATCAAATGCTACCATTGCCAACAGGTCTTGCTTATCATCAATACCAAACTGGTCCTTGTAGTACTTTATTTTCTCGTTGATGAGCTTGCCGGCCGCACGTACCTTTTCTTCTTCCTTGCGCTTTACCTTCATGGGGTATTCGCGGTCTGCAATCTTTATTTTAACTGAGAGTTCGTCCATCAACATTTCCGGGTTATCTGCTCACATGAGCTATGCATTTATCGATTTCACGGATATACTCGTCTACTTTCCTTTTCAACTCCGAAATACTTCCGTCTTCCGGGTTAATATGATCTACAATTTTAGTGATTTTAATCTGATTTTTAAAATGAGACAATTGCTCGTCCCGTTTTTTCACATCAGCCCTTAATTCATGGTTTTCAAGTTTTAGCACCCTCAATTCATCTTTTAGCGATTTATGCTCATTAAGCAATACTAAAAGTTTCCTCTCCAAGCCATTCAGGCTGGATTTTAATGCTTCCTGGTCCATGCTATATTATTTTAGATTCTCAAGACGAAATTTTGAATTCTGGGTTTATCCAGCTTTGTTAATCCCGCAATCAGAATCAGTTTCTTATTTTCTAATCAATGCGCCCATCTTGCTTTCAAAGGCACTCATCAATCTCATCATTACTTTTTCAATCTCCTCGTCCGTTAAGGTTTTGTTTTCATCCTGCAAGGTGAAGCCAAGCGCATACGCTTTTTTTCCTTGCGGGATTTTATCTCCTTCATAGACATCAAACGCAATGATTTCAGTTATCAACCGCTTCTCGGTTGCAAGCACTAGTTCTCTGATTTCTTCAAACGTCACTTGCTTATCCAATACCAATGATAAGTCTCTTCGCACTTCAGGGAACTTGCCTACTTCCTGTACAACGAACTTAGGGCTTGCGGACCTGAAAAGCAAGGCAGCGTTTAAGTCAGCATAAAATATTTCCTGCTTGATGCCAAAATCTTTAACGATGGCAGTTTTTACTTTACCTAATTTTCCAATCTCTTTCGTGCCTTTGATCAGCCGCATGCCATAATCAAAAAGCGGATCGTTTAATTTCTCCTGCTTCAGATTTGTTACCGATGATTTTTCAAGCAGATGTGAAACCTGTTGTGCTAAATCAAAATAGGTAACAGCGCGTTGTTTGTTTTGCCAGTTTTCTGTTTCATAGTTTCCGGTAATGTAAAGTGCCAGGCGTTCTTCCTCTTTGTAAGTAGCAGTTACGTCCTCTGAAGGAGGAACCTCAGGGTTCTTCCAATAGATTTTTCCAAACTCGTAAAGCTTAAGGTCTTTTTGTCTGCGGTTGATGTTGTACGCGCAAACTTCAAGCCCTGTGAAGAGCATGGTTTGTCTCAATATCCCCTGTTCCTCACTGAGTTTATTCAAAATTTCAACTGGCTCGCCATTGAATTTCAAAGAATGCTTTTGCTGATAGGCTGCATTGGTGAGTGAGTTGGTAAGAATTTCATAAAATCCATTGTTCACCAACAAAGCACCGGTTGTGCGCCTGAATTTATTGATATCCTTTTCAGGGAATTCTGCCAGATAATCGGTGCCAGCAATTTCTGAAAGCTCAATGTTATTGAAACCATAGATGCGGAGAACCTCTTCCACCACGTCTGCTTCTTGTGTAACATCAACCCGATAGGGTGGAACGGATACCATGAAGCTGTCTTCTTTTTTATCAGTTACTACAATGTCCAAACCATCCAGAATAGAGAAGATTTCATCTCTTGATACATTCTTACCAATCAGGCGAGTTATGTTCTTATCTCTTACCAGGATGGTCTTGTTTTCAATCTTGTTAGGATAGACATCGATGACCTCAGATGAAATAGATCCTCCGGCAATTTCTTTGATTAACAGCGCAGCTCTTTTCAAAGCATACACCGTCATGTTTGGATCTGTGCCACGCTCAAAACGGAAGGATGCATCTGTTTTTAATTGATGATACATGCCTGTTTTGCGTATGTAATCCGGAGAGAAACACGCGCTTTCAAGAAATATGTTTTTTGACTTTGAGGAGACGCCCGATTTTATTCCACCAAAAACTCCAGCAATACACATCGGTTCTTCGGTGCCTGCCTGTCCGGCAGGAAGGTTGCAGATCATCAAATCATGGGAAGAAAGAGTTCGCTCTTTGTTGTCCAGTGTTTTGAATTTCGTTCCGGCAGACAAGGTCT
>JANOUH010000152.1:0-81555 GCA_031416795.1 Cytophagales bacterium
TCAGCTTTGGCAACCATTAATTTATTTAGGATTAAGCGGTTGAAAAGCTCACAACGAGCATCATCCGAAGCAGGATTACCTTCGGCCAGGTAAGACTGATAGGCCATCTCCAACTCCGACTTTAAAACGATATAGTTATCAACTTTGCCTATGATCTTATCCACTACCAAACCGGTATCCTGGGCAGATACAACACCAGAAAAAAGGGTAATGGCTGAGAGAACGCTAATTGCTAAAAACCTCGAAATCTTTACGTTTTGCTGCATTTTCATACACATCATCTTCCAATTTTCTCGCAAGTTCAACTTTTCTTTTATTTAATATAATGTTTTTAATGTCTTGTTTCACGAATTCGAGGGGCGATACGTTATCTGAAATTTTGTAAGCATCAATTTTAAGGAAATACAAAAAATCATTATCGGAAGTTTCATAGTAGTTATGACTTCTCAGAAACTGGACCTTATTAGGAATTTCTGACAGGGGAGAATTGACAACCAACTTATCAAATTCAATCCAGGAAGAGTCACCCAAATGATAGGCAGCCGAGAAACCAATGCAATATGACTTTAATTCGACCTGCTCTTTGGGCTTCTTAGAATACATCAAATCCCTGATCTTCTTGGTGCGCGGAGCACTCTTAGGAACTTTAATATACGTGCCTTGAATAATGTTCTGTTTTAAAATAAAATTATCAAGTCCCTTCTTATAGTAAGCTTCAATCTCCTGATCAGAAATACTATCATTCAAGTTTTGTTTGATGTAATAATTCTGATACTCATAGCCGATGAGGCTATATCGGTAGTCCAGCACTTTTCGCTCCACCTCCAATTCATCAATGTCTATGTTTTTCATCGCCTCGTTAATCACCAATTGTTTGCGAATCCAGCTATTGACATAAGCCGTAACTCGGGCTACACTATCCTCGGCCTCTACATCGACTGGCGCAATCCCTATTAACTCATCCTCGAATAAATATGAATTGCCAACGCGTGCCACGGGTTTGCGCACAGGCTCACCCTCTGCTGGCTCTTTTTTTATTCTAATAAAATCACAAGATCCTAATAAGATAATAATGATCAACCATAGATAGAATGAACTTCCTCTTCCTGCCAGAATGAATGATTCGATATTCATAGCCCCTTCCACTTTTCCGTTTAATCGATTATTTCTTTTCGGTCAATTCAGCTAACACAAATTTCTTTCCTTTATTATTCACTTTCACTGGAAATTTTTTTCTTAGTTCAGTAAGCCATGTCTTTTCAAGATAATCCTGATAATCTGAAATCACATTTGAGCGGGCTTCTTCAAAACTTTTTATTCCTGGCGATACCAGGCGCTTTGCCTCCACCAGGTAAAATTGACCGTCTACCTCAATCTCTTGCAGTCCTGCAGTCCAGTTAATACGATCAATAATCTTACTGTCCTTTCGCTCATACAACCGAAATGGTTGTATCGATTTGAACTTTTTCAAATCCGCATTATTCAGTGAATCACCTTGGCTTACCTTAGCCATTATTCCTTCGGTGATGGATTTATCTGATGCTGTGAAAATGCGTGCCTCCAACCTTTCGCCCGCCTGGTACGTGTTTTTGTTTTCTTCATAAAACTTTCGCTGGCCTGTTGTATCCTCAGAAGCCTTATTCCATACTTCTTTCTCCATCACATCAAAAAGTAAAATACCTTCGCGGTATTCAGTGAGCAAACTTTTAAATTCAGGATGCTCCTGTTGAAGTTTTTCTTCCTCTGCATTTAGAATTTTATCTTCAACAAAGCCGTCATACAGTTGCTTCATATAACCTGATGGGGTCATGTTTACAGCAGTTTGATTTGCCATACTGTATTGGATGAACTCTGATGATGAAATTAGCTTATTCAGAATGGAAAATAACGTCTGTGTCTTTAGCTCTTCGCTTCCATTGAAATTCCATTTGCCCTTTGTTAAACTGGAATCTGCTTGCGTAAAAATTTTCTCCTTGGCCTGGCTATCTTCTGTGAATCCGTATTCTCGCTTGCGTTTGTCACTCAATGCCTGTTTTGAAATTTGCAATCGCTCATCACGACTTAATTTACGTTTTAGTGCCGTTTCCATTTCAGAAAATGGCAACAAAGGAATTTTCTTTTCCAGCCTTATGATGTGCCATCCTATATTGGATTGAAATGGATCGGAAAGATCACCTGGTTGTTTCATGGCAAATGCAGTTGCTTCAAATTCTGGCACCGATGCAAGAGCTCCAATACCGAAAGGTCGCAGTCTTCCTCCCGTGTTTTTTGTAGCTGCGTCATCTGAATATTCTTTACACACTTCATCCCAATTTCTACCTGCTTTCAGTTGATCATACACGTCAAAAATTTTTCCTTTCACTTTACTGTCATCAGGCGAGCTTGCGCGTAATAAGATGTGCGACACTTCTACCTCTCCTCGTGATGGTTTCCGGTCATATACTTTGAGGATATGATACCCAAACTGCGTTCTTACGATAGAAGAAATTTCGCCTGGCTTGGTGGTATAGGCAGCTTCTTCAAAAGGATAAACCATTTGCATGGCCGTAAAATATCCAAGACTTCCAAAATTATATTTAGCGGATGGATCTTCTGAAATCTCCCCGGCCACTTTTTCAAAACTCTCTCCTTGCAACACGCGATGGCGGGCTTGCGTGATTTTTTCGAATGCAGCGAGCGTATCAGAAGGTGGTGCATCTGGTTTCACATTGATCAATATATTCGAAGCCTTTACTTCTTCTGTCAGACGTTGATAGGTGTCTTTCGTAAGCTTATCCAACGCATCCGGTTCGGCACGATATGGTCTTTTTAATTCCTCACGATAGGTTTTGAATTCCTTATTGAACTTTTGCGTGGTATCTAAACCGCGGGCTTTTGCCTCTGCAATCTTCAACTTAAAATTGATTAGTAAATCGAGGTATTCTTTTACAGCCTGTTCGGTGGATGCCTCTGATTTATTTAGCGAATTCTTGCGATAAAGGTGCAAAAATTCCTCGGTGCTAACTTGCGCAGTACTCACTGTAAACAGGGTCAGGCTTTTCTTTTCAGCGCTTAACTGCGCTATGGCAGTGAACGAAATAAATACAATGAAAACAGAAAAGATTATCCGCATAATTCAGACTTACAATTAGTTAATCGGAGTGCAAAAATAGGATTTTTATGGTGCAGAACTAACCAGATGTCACCCCGAAAGGGGGTGTATATCATCCAATTTTGACCTCTTTAGTAAGGCGACATACATTTTTATTATCTCTTCGCAAATACTCAACGTTGTCCATAATAGCCTTTACCAGCCTGATACCAAGTCCACCCTTTCTTTTTTGGTGAATCAGGTTGTCCAGACCGGGTTCATGAAAATCGTTGATGTCAAAGACAGAACCATCATCAACAATTTCAAAAATCAGTTTTCCTTTTGATGGGGTTTCAATGTGTAATTCCAGAAGATGATCAGGATTGCAGTGATGGGCATGAATCATCAGGTTTGAACACATCTCGTCAAGTGCCAATACGATAGCACTCATTTCCACCTCAGGAACTCCCTCATGCTTGAGCGAATGACGCACAAACTCCCGGATGCCCTTCAGGTTGCTTAAACTACACCCTATGTTATACTGATAATTCATTTGCCAAGGACTTAGCTTCCTGCTTGTTCTGTTTAATATGTAGTAAATCGGCTAACCCTAATATGCTAAAGGTATTAGCCACCTTCTCCTTCATCCCAAATAATACCATGGGTATATTTTTATCTCGTAACTCTTCAATGTATGACATGAAAACACCTAATCCTGCTGAAGAGATGTATTCCAAACCTGAGCAATCAATAAGAATCTTTCTAAAACCCTCGCCAACACTTTTGGCAATTGCCAGATCCAGTTCAATGGAAGAACTCGCATCAATCTCTCCAATTACTGCAATGATGTCTGCACCTTCTTCCTGAATACGTTTAATATGAACCATCGGTATTTAATTTAAACGGTTTAATTTTTTTTATGTTCAACTCTACCTAAACTTTATAGTCATTGAAGTATAGTCGTCATTGATCTCTTTGGTACCAGAAAACTCATACAATCTGTCAATGACATGCTTTTCAATTTCCGATGCACTTTTGTCGGTTACCTCATTTAATGCGTCAGCCAATCGATCATAGCCAAATTCATCCCCACGGTGATCTCTTGCTTCGGTGATTCCATCTGTATACAAAAGCATAATATCTCCATGTGCATAGCTGATCTCACGGGTTTCCACCAAACGACTGTAGTCTTTATTTCTCACCATGCCCAACGCAGCACCTTTGTCCTTCAGGTATTCTGTAGTTCGATCTGCTGATCTATGATATAAGACCGGGCAATGACCTGCCCGAGAGTAGCGAATCATTTTTTGTTTTGAGTTAATCACAAAGTAGGATGCTGAAATAAATGAACCACGCTCAAGGCAGAAAGCCAACGCACGGTTAGCGCTTTCCATAAATTCTTTTGGATCCAGCTCGTGTTGAGCGAGACTGTGAAAAATTCCTTTCATCTGCGACATGTGAAATGCTGCGGTTGTTCCTTTACCGGATACGTCAGCAATGATGAGGGCTACTTCATGTTCATTGATGCGAAGGGTATCATAATAATCGCCACCCACTTCATCAGCCGATTCGGCAAACGAGGATATTTCAAAATCAGGATCACTTTCAAGTTTGTTGGGAAGCAAACTTTTCTGAACAGCCTTGGCAATTTTAAGCTCTTCTTTATAACGCTCGTTTTGAAAAGCCTCTTCCATCAAACGGAAATTTTCAATCGAGATACCTGCCTGGTTGGCAAATGCGGAAACGATGCGAGTCATTTCTTTATTGAATCCATCTGGTAATTCCTTTAGTAGGGCCAGCGTGCCAATCGTTTGATTTTTTACTATGATCGGGAAAGCCAGAAGTGAGCGGAATCGTGAACCTTTTAATGAAGCAAGATGGCGTGAAAGATTTCGGGTGCGATCGCTACTCTGCTCCAAAGCTCCCTTTACGTTATGATTTTTTAAATGATCGCGTATCTCTTTTGATTCTTTCTCGGTGATCTTAAAGGTGTATAATTTCTGACCATCACTGGCACTTTGTATTTCGAGCCAGGCTGCATCGGCAAACACAGAACTTACAGAACTTTCAAGAAGGATGTTATAAACACTTTCCTCATTTTGCTCCGTTTGAATGGATTGACTGATTCTCTGAAAATTAATAACCTCCTCCAGTTTTTGTTCAAACACGGATGAGGTTGGCAGGTTGAAAAGAATAACCAAAAATGAGAATATGCTATACACCATCACAAAGCTCAACAAGGCCATGTTGAACACATGACTATTAAAATCAAAAAATGAAGGTGATTGATTAGTGATCAGTTCTGAGAGCCTGATCACGGTGTAAATAAAATAACCGAGGTAGAAAAACGAGAGCATCAAAAGCAACAGGCAAGTCCACTTCTGTTTAAAATTAAGGTAGGCAACCCAACGCATATTGGCCGATAAGATCAAGACTAACAATCCGATCACCACCAGCATAGTCGTAGAAAGTGATTCGGATAAACTGATTTGTACGCTGTCGTAAATGAGAATAAAGAACAGTCCAAACTCAAACACTCTCCATGTACGAATCAGCCATTTTGATTTTTGATAGAGGATCAATCGCTTCCACGCTGAATAAGCAGAAAGCAGAAAGCTTAAAAACAGAGCCAGGTTAATCTGGTAGATAAAATCCGTAAATAAAATATTGGAGACCAGAACCGTTGTGCCTAATAGCGTTTCTACCAGGCGCAGAATCAGCGACACCACCGTAGCGATTAAACCGGTAGCAAATACTTTCCAAAGCAGGTCTGGAAAATTTAGAGTTTCATCGCGTTCAATTTTGTATTTATAATAATAGAAAAGGCAAATGATGAAAAGATCAAGCATGAGCCTTGGCAACCATAATGGCACACCAGAAGGCAAGCCCTTCAAATCACTATATAAAATGGTAAGGTCTGAAAATAGCAGTATCAGCCAGACTATAATAGAGCCAAGGAAGGTAAGACGTACTATAGTTTTTCCTGTGAACACGGCCAACGTTAAATTAATCCTGATTAACTAAAACTGCTTTCTACAATGATAGCTAATACGCACCAAAACACAACAAGATGAAAAGCGGGCTATTTGCGGCTGTAATTAGGGGCTTCGCGAGTAATGGTAACATCATGTGGATGGCTTTCACGAACCCCGGCAGCAGTGATTTTTACAAATTTGGCTGATTTCAATTTATCCAGATTTTTTGCTCCACAATAGCCCATACCAGCCTTCAAACCCCCCACCAGCTGATATAACACTTCAGCAACAGATCCTTTAAAAGGAACACGACCTGAAATTCCTTCCGGTACTAATTTCTTAATGTCATCTTCCGTATCCTGAAAATATCGATCCTTTGATCCATCGTCCATGGCTTCAAGTGAACCCATGCCGCGATAGGTCTTGAATTTTCTTCCTTCGTAAATAATAACTTCGCCTGGTGCCTCTTCGGTGCCTGCCAGTAAAGAACCGATCATAACCGTATCGGCACCTGCTGCCAGCGCTTTTACTATGTCTCCAGAGAAACGAACACCACCATCGGCAATTACTTTAACATTCGAGCCCTTCAACGCTTTCGCGGATTCATACACAGCCGAAAGTTGTGGCAAACCAATTCCAGCAACAATGCGTGTGGTGCAAATGCTGCCAGGACCAACGCCAACTTTTACGGTATCTGCTCCTGCTTTGGCCAATGCCTTTGCCGCATCGCCTGTAGCTATGTTGCCAACGATTAACTCAAGTTCAGGATATTTCTTTTTAACTCGTTTTGCAGCTTCAATCACACCCTTTGAGTGACCATGTGCCGTATCTATACTAATGATATCAACCCCTGAATTTTTGAGGGCTTCTATTCTTTCCAGTATATCAGCCGTTACTCCCACCGCAGCTCCTACGCGCAAACGTCCATACTCATCCTGACAAGCATTGGGTTTGTTCTTTTTCTTCAGAATGTCTTTGTATGTAATTAAGCCGGTAAGCTTTCCCTTTTTGTTAACGATAGGTAGTTTCTCGATTTTATATTGTTGCAGGAGCACCTCTGCTTTTTCAAGCGTAATACCCTCCGGGGCGGTGATGAGATTTTCTTTTGTCATGATCAGCTCAATCGGCAGGGCCATATCCTTTTGAAAACGCAGATCACGATTGGTAATAATTCCTAGCAGCTTGCCATTTCCATCTATTATTGGAATACCTCCGATCTTAAATTCGCGCATGATTTTTTCGGCATCGCGCACCGTTGAATTTATTGGAAGTGTTACAGGATCCAGGATCATCCCGCTTTGTGAGCGCTTCACTCTGCGCACCTGCTCCGCCTGCTGAAGTATGGTCATGTTCTTATGGATGAAGCCGAGGCCTCCTTCCAAAGCCATACCGATTGCTAAATCTGCCTCCGTTACGGTGTCCATGGCAGCGGAAATAAGCGGAATGTTGAGTTTGATTTTCTTGGTTAGAAAGCTAACGGTACTGGTTTCGCGTGGTAGCACCTCGCTGTACGAGGGCACAAGAAGCACATCATCATAGGTAAGCGCTTCAAATAAAAACTTAGAAGGATCGTGGGCCATGGCAAATAAGATTAGGATTCATTATTTGCCGGGCAAAGTTAATCTAATTGATGTAGGAACCAATGAAAGGCCGATAAGGATTCAATCGCACTCCTGGCGGGATTTCAACAAATTCTTCATTTTCTGCGAAAGCCTTATAAATTTGCTGTATGAATAAATTGTATATCCTGATTTTTTGCCTGGTTGCCCCAGTCCTTATTTCGATGGGTCAAAGTCAAACGGGTAAGGCTTCGTTCTATGCCGACAAATTTGAAGGCCACCCCACTGCCAGCGGAGAAAAGTATAAACACAACAAACTCACTGCTGCTCACAAAACGTTGCCTTTCGGAACAGTAGTTCGCGTAACCAACCTGGCAAATGGCAATACCGTAGAGGTGGTCATCAACGATCGTGGTCCTTACGTGGATGGAAGGGTCATTGATCTGTCAAGATCGGCAGCAGAAAAACTTGGATTTATTAACCTCGGGGTTACTGATGTAAAACTGGATGTTGTTGATGCCGGTGATGGTAAATCAAAATCACAACCCGTAAGTATTGATAACGTTTCTGTTGATGAAGACGAGTATTACGATTTCGAAATTTCAAGTTTTAAACCCAAAGGCTTTGGTGTTCAAATCGGTACGTATCAGGAATTAGTGAATCTATTACGGTTAACCGAAAACCTAAAAGACTCCTATAAAAAGAGGGTGACTATTCAAGTAAAGATTTTAAATGGCGTTAAGTTCTATAGTCTCATCATCGGGCCTTTTCCAAATCGCCAAAAAGCAGAAAATTTTCATAATGATGTGAAGCAGAAATATTCAGGTTCCTTCATTGTTGATTTCAGTAAACCTTAAGGCTCTGTTAAAATTCGTTCTGAATTTTTAAGCAAATCTGCGGTTCTATCCCATTTCAAAATAAATCAAATCAATTTTCAAAACTGACAAATGTCACTGTTTTGCAGTGATCTCATAGTTAACTTTGATGACCAAAAAATCAACACATGAAAATTGAACAAATCTATACCGGTTGTCTTGCTCACGGTGCCTATTATATTGAATCCAATGGCGAAGCTGCTATTATTGATCCCTTAAGAGAAGTACAGCCTTATCTGGAGAAAGCCGAAAAGAACAATGCCAAAATCAAGTACGCATTGGAAACACATTTTCATGCCGACTTTGTTTCTGGTCACCTGGATCTTGCTAAAGAAACTGGGGCAATCATTGTATTTGGCCCCACTGCAAAGCCTTCGTTTAGCGCCCATGTAGCAACGGATGGGGAAATACTTTCATTGGGAAATGTTAGCATAAAGGTATTGCACACACCGGGGCACACCATGGAGTCTTGCTGTTACCTGCTTCGCGATGAGAGCGGAAAAGAGGTAGCGTTATTTTCAGGAGATACATTATTTATTGGAGATGTCGGCAGACCTGATCTGGCTCAAAAAGCAACCCTGACTTTGAATGATCTTGCCGGACATCTTTATCATTCACTGCGAAGTAAAATCATTCCATTGGGTGATGATATCATTGTATATCCTGCCCACGGTTCTGGTTCTGCCTGTGGTAAAAAAATGTCTCAGGAAACAAGTGATACATTGGGACATCAGAAAAAAACAAACTACGCACTTCGCGATATTGATAAAGACCAATTTATTAAAGAAGTGACCGAAGGGCTTATGCCTCCTCCTGTTTATTTCCCTCAAAATGTTCGCATGAATCGTGAAGGATATGACAGTTTTCCCCAGGTCTTAAATCGAGGCACTCAGCAACTTAGTGCCGATGCCTTTGAAGCTGCTGCCAATGAAACTGATGCCTTGATTATTGACACCCGTGATCCTCTGGTCTTTGGAAAAGCATTTATTCCCAATTCAATTAACATCGGTATCACCGGTACGTTCGCGCCTTGGGTAGGCACATTAATACTGGATGTAAATCAACCTATTTTAATTGTTGCTGATCCTGGCCGTGAAGAAGAAGTGATCACCCGTCTTGCAAGAGTGGGTTACGACAATGCTTTAGGCTATTTGAAAGGTGGAATAGAAGCCTGGAAAATTGCTGGAAAAGAAACCGATTCCATTACTTCCGTAAACGCAGGCGAACTAAGCCAGGCACTCCATGAAAATCCGAATGCTGTTTTGCTTGATGGTCGCAGAGCCAGTGAGTATCGATCGGAGCATATTGTAGACGCTGAAAATCTGTCACTCGATTATATCAATGATAACTTCCATCAAATCAAAAAAGACAAAACTTACTACGTGCATTGTGCAGGTGGATATCGCTCTATGATTTTTGTCTCGATTTTGCGAGCAAGAGGTTATAGAAATCTGGTTGACGTAAAAGGTGGTTTTGCCGATTTAAAGAAATCGGGCAAGTTCAAAGTCACCGATTATGTTATGCCAACCACCATGCTTTAAAATATTCTTAGATTAAAAAGATTCGTTTTTTAGCCAAAAAAGAAGAACAGTCGGAAAATATCTCGTTTTTTTTGCACAAATGAAACATTTTAGTACTACTATCAGTTATGATAGTAGTACTATTATACTTGATTATGCCTAACCTTCTTTTTAAGCTCAATGAGCATCTCTTCCTGCGCAACCCGCAGCATACTCTACTTGGCCAAAATATCATTCGCGTCAGTATAGATATGATTGATCGTCTTGGTTTTGAGCAATTCACCTTCAAAAAATTGGCAGAAGAGATCGATTCAACAGAAGCTTCTATCTATCGATACTTTGAAAATAAGCATCGCCTATTACTCTATCTCATTGCCTGGTATTGGAACTGGTTGGAGTACCGAATTGATCTGGTAACTATTGGTCTAACTGATCCAAAGGAAAAGTTAAGAGCTTCTGTGAAAGTAATAGCCGAAGAAAAAAAGTACGACCCAAATTTTGAGTTCGTTAATGAAGAGGCACTCTATCACATTGTTGTTGCAGACCTGGATAAAACTTTTCTCACCAAAGGAGTAGACAATGACAATAAAGAAGGTCTCTTTGGTGGATTTAAATCACTATGTAAAAAAATAGCAGGATGGGTGACCGAGGTGAACCCTGATTATCTATATCCTAATTCACTGGTGAGTACGATTTTACTGACCGCCAAGCAACAAGTTTTCTTTGCCCAGCATTTGCCCTCGCTTACTAATATCAACAGAAACGAAAACCCGCAGGATGACCTTGAGCACTTCCTGGAGAATATCTTGTTCAAATCCATTCAGTAAAAAATATACGCATGCTTAATAACGATCAAATCGTACGATGCCTTCGTGAGGTTGCTTTTACCATGAAGCATGAATTCTCTGCAGACGATATTCATCACGTAGAAGCAAATCAACGCACATATTCAGAAAGTGACCTCGCTGAATTTAAACGTGATCTTGTAGAAGCGGGCAATAAGATCAGAGTCCTGTTCATGGAATATCATTTGGATGATCATTCCTTTCAGGACTTCTTCGCCAATCAAAATACACCAGTCTTGGCGTTTATTCAAGAAGACGGAATTAAACCGGTACTCCTGTCCGTTACTAAAAAAAGAGTTAACCTAACAAAATTCAGTACTGAGCAAACTTCAAGTAATCAGGTCTCCTCTATATCATCTATTCCCTTTGTTAAAAACAATCAAGGTGAGATCGGGTTCTTTGCCGTGTTCGCCTATGAAAGCCCTGTGAGTCTTGAAGGACAAGAAGGTGAACATCCCAGTCCAATAAAAAGGTTATTAAAATTGTTGGGTACAGAGCGGAAAGAGATTTTCTATATTCTGTTCTATGCCATCATCATTGGTTTGATTGGATTGGTTGTTCCATTGGGGATTCAAACAACGGTCGAATTAATTTCAGGTGGGGTTTTCTTCAGTTCGGTATACATCCTCATTGCCCTGGTCATCTTAGGTGTTCTGTTAAGTGGTGGTCTGCAAATCGTTCAAATAAGTCTTGTCGAGTTTCTGCAACGAAGGATTTTTACGAAAGCATCATTAGAGTTTGCATTTCGAATACCCCGCATTCGTGTAGAATCAATTCAGGCGAACTATGCACCCGAGTTAGTAAACCGATTCTTTGACGTGATTACCATCCAAAAAGGTCTACCCAAACTACTCATTGATTTATCATCGGCTACCATTCAAATATTCTTCGGTCTTTTACTCATTTCATTATATCACCCCTTCTTTGTTTTCTTTGGAATTTTCCTGGTAAGTGTACTATTCGTCATATTTTATACCACTGGTCCTCGCGGATTAAAATCTTCCATCGATGAATCGAAATACAAATATAAAGTCGCGCATTGGCTGGAAGAATTGGCGCGTGCTATTCACTCCTTTAAGCTTGCCGGAAGCACTGATTTGCCAATCCGAAAAACTGACTATAACGTAAACAACTATCTCAAGAACCGGAAGATTCATTTCCGTGTATTGCTCACTCAATTTTCATTCATTGTATTGTTCAAGGCCATGATCACCGGTGGCCTATTGATCATGGGCACGCTGCTCGTTGTTGACAGACAAATCACCTTAGGGCAATTCGTAGCTTCCGAAATTGTGATCATTCTCATCTTGAATGCGGTGGAGAAAATCATCATGTACATGGATGTGGTATATGACCTGCTTACCGCTGTAGACAAAGTGGCGCATGTTACCGATTTGCCCATCGAGCGTGTGGGTGGGTTTGATTTTCCTGTAACCACTACTACTGGCTTTAGTGTGAGAACAAAAAATCTGAAATATAAATATGCTACTTCCGGTTATTATGCTTTGAAAGGAATTGACCTGGATATTAAAGCGGGAGAGACTATTTGTATTACAGGGCAAGGTAATTCTGGAAAAACCACGTTGATGAATATTCTAACCGGCATGTTCTCCGATTATGAAGGCGTGGTCACGATCAACAACTATTCACTTCGTGATCTTGACCTCACGCACATGCGCGATCAGGTGGCTAAAAATATTTCACAGGAAGATTTGTTTGACGGAACCATCCTGGAAAATATTACCCTCGGAAAAACCGGAACTACGGTGCATGATGCTATCAAGGCATTGGAGCAAGTGGGCTTAAGCGATTCCATCAATGCCATGCCCAGAGGATTAGAGACCCATCTGATTAGTGGAGGAAAAGGTCTTTCGAAAACGATGATTCAAAAACTGATTCTTGCCCGCTGTCTTGCCAAGAAACCAAAGCTCATTGTGCTGAATGATTTCTTCACAACGCTTTCCAAGTCAGACAAGATGGAACTGCTTGCTTGTGTAACTAAATCAGAAAGGCCCTGCACGGTGATTGTCGTTTCTAAAGATCCCATCATCATGAGTGCTTGCGATCGCGTGATTTTGATGCAAGACGGAATGATTCGCATGGAAGGAACCATGGAAGAACTTACCAAGACTCAATTATTCAACGATCTCATTTATTAAATACCATGTTAAAGATCTCATCCAATTCAGTAGAAAAAATGATGCAGCAAGACAGGCTTTATTCCTTGCGCTCATTGGATACGCCCATGGCTGGAAAAATTTTAGCACGATGGCTCGTTGGCTTAGGGTTCATTTTTTTAATTGTCCTATTCTTACCGTGGCAACAAAACATTCGCGGTAAAGGAAAAGTAACAGCACTGTCTCCCGGCAACCGACCTCAAACTATTGAGACCGTCATAGCCGGCAGAATTCAAACCTGGAAAGTGCAAGAAGGGCAATTCGTTACTAAAGGTGATACGATTGCAATCATCAGTGAGGTGAAAGAGAAATATTTTGATCCACAAATGCTTGGAAGATTGCGTGAAGTAATCGGTTCTAAGGAAAATAGTTTGCAATCCAAAGACATGAAAGCTCAAGCATTGAAAAGACAGATTAATGCACTTCAAGATGGGATGCGAAACAAAATGGTACAAACAAAAGCAAAGCTTGAAGCCGAGCGGGTTCGATTTGACAATGCAAAAAATCAATATGAGCGCAACAAAAAGCTTTTCGAAGCGGGCAATATTCCACTCACCAAGTTTCAGGACATTGAATATAAATATCAAGGCGCTGAAGCTGACTTTGTAAACGCTGAAATAGAAATTGATCGTGCCCAGGCAGAATATCTCGACAAAATAAACAAAGCCGAATCGGATTTGAACAATACACTGGCCGAACAATTTGAGACACAGGCAGACATTGCAAAACTGCGAAATGAACTTACAAACATGGAGATCCGCAGTCAGCAATACTTCATCCTTGCTCCACAAAACGGTATGGTGGTAAAAGCAACACAAGCTGGAATTGGAGAAACTATTAAGGAAGGAGATCCTGTCTGCACGATCATGCCGCAATCGGATGATGTAGCTGTTGAGATGTACGTAAAAGCGATGGATGTGCCATTGATCAGCAAAGGTCGAAAAGTTAGGATTGAGTTCGATGGATTTCCTGCCATGCAATTCAGCGGCTGGCCCAGTGTGTCTGTTGGTTCCTTTGGTGGAACTGTTGAAGTCATTGACTTTGTGAATTCAAAACCGGGCGAGTTTAGAATTTTGATAATTCCTGATAAGACTGATGAAAAATGGCCGAATCGAATTCGCAATGGATCGGGCACACAAGGTTGGGTCATGTTGGATAACGTTCCTGTATGGTATGAAATCTGGCGACAGCTCAACGGCTTTCCGCCTAGTTTGTATGAAGAACCACTTGATGAGTACCTGGAAAAAAAGACGAGCGCTGAATCATCAAAAAAATAAGAGAATGAAAAAGTTGGTCATTATTCTCCTGTTCGTTGTGTCTGGTGTGCACTCACAAGCACAAAAAGGATTTGACTCTCTGTTTGTCTTGTCCGATACGATAACCGTATTCAGTCTCGAAAATCTGTATGCCACCATGCTGGAGAATCACCCCATTGTGAAGCAAACAAATTTATTGCCCGAGATGGCCAGGCAGGAAGTGCGTCTTGCCCGTGGCGCATTTGACCCGAAACTTGAGACCAGGTTGAATGTGAAGGAGTACGATGACAAGAACTATTACAACAAATGGATTGCCTCCTTCACTGTGCCTACCTGGTTTCCCATTGATCCTAAAATTGGTATAGAACGAAACACCGGTGCTTATCTTGATTCGGAAAGTTCATTGCCAGCTGCCGATAACAACAAACAACTCTTCACCGGAATTTCATTGCCCATTGGTCGTGGTCTATTTACTGATGACCGAAGAGCGGCCATGCAACAAGCCAAGCTCTTCACTAAAATGGCCGAAGCAGAGCAAATCAAATTAATCAATAAAATTTTACTGGAAGCCGCAAAAGATTACTGGCAATGGTATTTTTCTTTTTATAACTATCGACTGCTCGACCGCAACGCAGTAATCGCTGAAGAGATTTTCAGCCGAGTGAAATTGAACGCACAATATGGTGAGGCCAGTGTTATCGATACCGTGCAGGCACAAATTATTTTACAACAGCGACTGGTGGAGCGGCAAGAGGCTTATCTGGAATTTGTAAACTCAGGAATAGAAATTTCTAACTATCTGTGGGATGAAAAAGATAACCCATTGCAGCTCTCAAACAATGTAGCTCCTGTCCTTGTGCAAAGTGATGGTGTATTACTTTCCGTACAAACGTTGGAAGACTTGACCCTTCAGGCAAAACAAAATCATCCTGATCTGCTAAAACTTAATGTAAAACTGAGCCAACTGGAAGTGGATCGTAAACTCGCTGTCGAGTACATTAAGCCCAAGCTTGATCTAAGCTATAATTTTCTTAATCAGCCACTCAATCCACAAGGTGAGTTTCAATCATTCACTTTTCTGAACGACTACAAATTTGGTCTTGACTTTGCGATGCCCATATTGATCAGAAAGGAACGGGCAAAACTGGCCCAGACAAAAATCAAAATTCAGGGCACAGAATATGAACGTACTCAAACTGAACGTGAAATTATTAACCAGATAAACTCAATCTTCAATCAATTGGTGAATACAAATCTTATTTTAAGTCAGCAATCATCCGTTGCTAAAAATTATGAGCGATTACTAACGGCTGAAATTCTTAACCTCGAAAATGGTGAGAGTGATTTATTCAAAATCAATATCCAACAAGAAAAACTGATTCAGTCTCAATCTAAATTATTGAAATTAAAAGCTGAATACGAAAAAATGAAAGCGACATTATACTGGGCTGCGGGAGTAAGAAACCTCAACTTCCAACAGAATTAATGACCAATTAACGCTCCTTGAATTTTATCTTCCGATGAATTTAAGTTCGGTATCTTATAAATAGTTATTTTGCTAAAAAAGCAGTCATGTTTGTAACCGAACAATCCGCTATATCAATAAAAAAAGTGTGCGTCACCGGTCCTGAGTGCACAGGTAAATCAGAACTGTCGCAATATTTAGCAGAATATTATAAAACATGTTGGGTGAAGGAGTATGCACGCGCTTACCTGGATAAGCTTAACCATGCCTACCAGCAGGTTGATCTGACAAAAATAGCGCATGGTCAACTGCGCATGGAAGATGAATGGATGTATGATGCCAACCGGGTGATGATTTGTGATACCAACCTGATCACCATAAAAATCTGGAGTGAATTCAAGTTTGGCAATTGCGATGAGGAAATAATTACCCGATTGAATTCTCGCACCTATGATCTCTACCTTCTTTGCAATATTGATTTGCCATGGCAAGAAGATCCTCAACGTGAACATCCTGATAAGCGTGAACAACTGTGGTCTATCTACAAGAATGAAATAGTGAAAACCGGAGTTCCCTATGTTGAAATAAGTGGTGATCGTGCGGCAAGAACAGCTAAAGCTAAAGAGGCAGTCTCTGCTCTTCTTCAGTAGCATGATACTTTGATGACTGAGTTAAAACCAAATCCTTACGCGGCCCTTCAAGTTCGTGACTTTCGTCTTTTTATTCTCTCACGACTTTTTATTACGCTGGCCATCCAAATACAAGGCGTAGTAGTTGGGTGGCAGATCTATGAAATAACCAAAGATCCGCTTTCACTTGGGTTGATCGGTTTAGCGGAAGCGATACCAGCCATCACCGTTTCATTGTATGCCGGACATCTGGCGGATATCGTTGAACGAAAGAAGATTATTGTCTTTTGTGTGATCTTACTGGCATTCTGTTCAGCCGCACTGCTTTACTTCACCACCAATCTGGGCGCCTTTGTATTAAGCAATGGAACCTTGCCTATTTATTCAATCATCTTCTTCACAGGTCTTGCACGCGGATTTCTTTCTCCTGCCAATTTTTCTTTCATGCCTCAATTGGTGGATCGCTCACTTTATCAAAATGCCATTACCTGGAATAGTACAGTTTGGGAAACTGCTGCTGTAGGAGGACCAATGATAGGCGGATTGATCTATGGATTTTTTGGAATTACTGCCGCTTATACCGCTGATTTTGTTCTGGTTATTTTGGCCATGATTTGTTACTTCATCATACCAAACCGATCACTGCCTCCTGCAAGTGAAGAGCAAGGTATCTATGAAAAGATAAAAGCAGGAATAAAATTCGTTTTCAATAATCAGATCATACTGAGTGCCATTAGCCTGGATTTGTTTGCGGTGCTATTCGGTGGGGCTGTGGCACTGCTTCCCATTTTTGCAGAAGAGATTCTTCACGTTGGGGCAATGGGGCTCGGCTTCTTGCGTTCCGCTCCAGCCATTGGCGCTTTGATCATAGCTGTGTATATGACTCACAATCCGATTCGAAAACACATGGGTAAAATTTTACTTTGGTGTGTAGCCGGCTTTGGATTTTGCATGATTGGATTTGCCCTCTCCACTAGTTTTATTCTATCGATGGGCTTGTTGATTTTGAGCGGTATGTTTGATTGTGTAAGCGTAATTGTGCGTGGCACACTCATTCATACCTTAACACCAGAAAATATGAAAGGTCGTGTATCGGCCGTGAATAGCATGTTCATCGGTTCATCGAACGAAATCGGAATGTTTGAATCTGGCGCAGCAGCAAAGTTAATGGGAGTGGTGCCTTCAGTAATTTTTGGCGGATGTATGACCATCGGGGTTGTGATCACTACTGCGTGGAAAGCAACTAAACTTCGAACATTAGAAAAAATTCACTAGCGCAAGTAAGGATTATTCCTTTCAACAACTCTCGCTGCCATCAACAAAATCAAATATGAATTAAGAATTATAAACTCTAAATTCAATTTAAATTACAAACCTACTTGTGCATGTCCACCCGCAGATCATTTTTTCAAAAAGCAATCGGTGCTGCAGGCGCCTTGTCGCTCACACCATTGGTCAGTCAAGCTATTTCTGAAGACATCTCCGATGCATTGTTTTCGCTCAATAGACTTTCTCCTTTTGATGCCGCTACCGATGAAGAATTATGGGCACGCATAGCGCAAGCTTACACGGTCTCGCCTACGATTCTAAACCTCAACAATGGTGGTGTAAGCCCACAACCAAAAGTAGTACAGGATGCAGTAGATCGCTATTATCATTTGAGCAATGAAGCCCCCTCCTACTACATGTGGCAAATTTTAGATCGCGGTCGCGAACCTTTAAGAAGAAAACTGGCAGAGCTTGCAGGAGTTAGTCATGAAGAGCTAGCCATCAATCGCAACACTACTGAAGCATTGGGCACTTTCACGTGGGGCATTGACATGCAACGTGGTGATGAGATTGTGATGACCAAACAAGATTATCCCAACATGATTCACGCCTGGAAACAACGTGAAATGCGGGAGGGAGTAAAAATCAATTGGATCAATCTCAACTAGCCTGTTGATAATGATGATGTGGTGCTAAATGCTTATATCGATGCGACTACATCCAAAACTAAGATCTGGCACATTACTCATTTAATTACGTGGACGGGTCAGATCCTTCCGGCTGCCAAACTCTGCGCTGAAGCCCGCAAGCGCGGCATCATCAGCATAGTGGATGCCGCTCATTCTTTTGCGCATATCGATTATAAAATTTCTGATTTGAATTGTGATTACTTTGGCACCAGCCTACACAAATGGTTGTGCGCTCCTTTTGGCACCGGGTTGATGTATGTGCGCAAACCTCTCATCGAAAAAACATGGCCTATCTTTCCAAACGATAAACCACTAAGTCCGGACATTCGAAAGTTTGAGGCGCTGGGCACGCGATCATTTGCTCCGGAGCAAGCCATTGGTCAGGCTATCGATTTTCATAATGCCATAGGAGGGAAAAGAAAACAAGAACGCCTTCAATACCTGAAAAAATATTGGTGCGATGCCGTAACAAAAAATCCCCGAGTAAAACTTCATATTTCTCTTAAGCCCGAATACTCCTGCGCACTTGGTACCTTCAGCATTGACGGAATGGACGTAGGTGATATCTCTACTAAACTATTTAGCGAATACGGAATTCATACCGTATCCATCAAGTGGGAAAATATAAACACTGTGAGGGTAACGCCTCATGTGTACACTACCACGAAAGACCTTGACCGGTTTATTGATGCCGTATTGAAAATTGCAGCATCATAATTTTACAGTCATAATTTCCTAACCTGTTCCCAAACCTTATATGCGGACTAAACTGCTTGCTCTTGTTTGTATTGTCATATCCTACACTGCCTTCGCTCAGTCGACTGAAATTAAAATTGCAGGACTTCAACAGCCGGTAGAAATCATTCGCGATACCTATGGCATCAATCACATCTATGCGCAAAATGAACATGATCTGTTTTTCGCACAAGGATATTGTGCTGCCAAAGATCGACTCTTTCAGTTTGAAATGTGGCGCAGGCAAGCAACGGGCACGGTATCAGAAATCTTAGGACCGAGCCACCTCAAAAGAGATGTGGGTGCGCGACTATTCAAATTTCGTGGAAACATAGAACAAGAATTCAATCATTACCATCCGCACGGTAATCAAATCATCAGAGCATTCACGAACGGAATTAATGCTTATGTGAAAGAAATGCTGGCCAACCCAAAACTCCTCCCCTTAGAATTTAGTTTGCTCAACATCAAACCAGGATTGTGGACTCCTGAAATTGTAATCTCGCGTCATCAAGGCCTGTTGGGAAATCTTGAAGATGAAGTGAGCAACGCTAAAGCGGTCGTGGCATTAGGTGCCGAAAAAGTAAAAGAGCTAAAATCATTGGAGCCCGGTGATGCACGCCTTGACCTAGATCCTGCCATCAACAAACAATCATTATCAAAAGACATCGTTGAACTCTATACTGCTTTCAGAAAGTCATTAACCTTTACTCCGCAAGATCTTTCCGTATCGGCCAACACCGATTTAAAACAATATCAACACCTGGCAAAACAGGATGAAGAAGCCTATGCACAAGTGATGAATCAGGAAAAAGAAAATATTGGTAGCAATAACTGGATCGTCAGTGGATCACTTTCACAAAGTGGATTTCCATTGTTAGCCAATGATCCGCACAGAGCATTGTCAGCTCCTTCCCTTCGTTACATGGTTCATTTGAATGCTCCAGGTTGGAATGTGGTGGGCGGTGGTGAGCCCACGATTCCAGGTATCTCCATTGGTCACAACGATTATGGTGCGTGGGGCCTTACCATATTTTCAATTGATGGTGAAGACATCTATGTGTATGAATTAAATCCTCAGAATAAAAATCAATACAAGTACCAGGGTCGTTGGGAAGATATGCGCGTCATCAACGATACTGTGAAGGTGAAGGGAACGCCCGATGTTTACATCGATCATAAATTTACTCGTCATGGTCCTGTCACTTTCGTGGATGCTGATGCAAATGTAGCTTATGCTGTGCGTGCTGCATGGATGGAAGTAGGTGGAGCGCCTTACATGGCCAGCTTGCGCATTGATCAGGCTACTAACTGGCAAGAGTTTCGTGATGGATGTTCTTACAGTCATATTCCAGGTGAGAACATGATATGGATTGATAAGAAAGGAGACATTGGTTGGCAAGCCGTTGGTGTAGCACCAATCAGAAAAAATTGGGATGGACTTGTTCCCGTTCCCGGGGATGGTCGCTATGAATGGAGTGGTTTTCTTCCTATAAAATCATTACCCAATGTTCACAATCCCGACAAAGGTTTTTGGGCTACTGCCAATGAAAACTTAGTGCCATTTAAGTACGCTGATCGCAATGCTCTTGGTTGGAGCTGGGCCGACACATGGAGAGCCGATCGTATCAACGAAGTGCTCGGATCCGGAAAGAAACATTCACTGGCGGATATGATGCGCCTGCAGTTCGATTATCTTTCTCTTCCTGCGCGCACGTTAGTGCCCATGTTGAAAGAATTAAAATCATCCGATCCAAAAATTGAATCAGCCAGAAATCAATTATTATCATGGAACTATATTCTCGATGCAAATTCAATAGAAGCAGCTATCTATGTGATGTGGGAGCGAAAAATTTCTGAAAATATTTTACAGCTCTTCGTTCCTGAAAAAGGAAAAGGACTTATTAAAACTATTCCACTCAGTAAAACCATTGATTGGATTGTTACACCAAGGCCTGAGTTTGGAGCAGATCCTATTGCAGGTCGTGATGCCTTTTTACTTTCATGTCTTCAGCAGGCTATTACAGAACTTAATATGAAGTTAGGTGCTGATGTAAAGAAGTGGCAATATGGTCAGTCAGCTTATCATCATGTGTTGATCAAACATCCTATGAGTAATGCAGTGGATGAAGCGACTCGCAAAAAATTGGAAGTAGGTCCGCTTCCTCGGGGAGGTAATGGTACAACACCTGGCGTAACGGGCAATGCGGATAATCAAATCACGGGTGCTTCATTTCGAATTGTAGCCGATGCATCGGATTGGGATAAAACTATGTTTACCAATGCGCCCGGCCAAAGCGGAGATGTATCGAGTCCGTTTTACAAAAATCTTTTTTTCCTATGGGCAACGGATAAACACTTTCCTGTTTACTTCAGCAAACCATTAATTGAACGCGTGGCAAAAGAGAGAATCGTGATCAAGCCTTAGTCTGGTTTTGTATATTTGAATATGGCCGTTGATTTAACTCTTGTCAAAAAATACCTTCCTTTCATTGGAGCAGATCTTCAACAAGCCTTTGCGCTAGATGGAGTGATCATGGATTTTGAAAGCGAGACTGAAATCTTACACGAAGGCCAATCCGTGAAAATGATTCCGTTAGTTTTGGAAGGGCTCATCAAAGTGTTCACACGCAACGAAGACCGGGAACTGCTTTTGTACTACATCGAGCCACGCGAAAGTTGTGTGATGTCATTTTTAGCGGGCATCAAAAATAAGCCAAGCAAGATTTTTGCAATCACCGAGAAGCCAACTAAAGTCATTTTACTTCCGTCATCTAAAGTTGAAGTGTGGACGCATCAATATCCAGCGTTTAACACGTTGTTCTACGATTTATATAACTCGCGCTATTCAGAATTGATTGACACACTCAATCAACTCATCTTTCAAAAACTGGATGGCCGTCTATTTGAATACCTGAAAGAAAAAAGTAGAGTGAAATCAACAAAACAGTTGGATCTCCGACATAGCGCAAGAGCTCGGCACTTCGCGTGAAGTCATTACACGCGTACTTAAGAAGCTGGAGAAAGAAGGAAAAATCCGGCAACGCGAAAATGGCATCGAAATAATCTGATTTTTTATCTCTGTAAATCAAGCCATTAGAAAGAACTTATCTGCTCTGGTGACACTTGTCACCGATAATGGTTCTGTCAGGAATATACCTTTGATTCAACAAATCAAGGAAATGAAAAGCAAGCTGGTCAAGTTCATCCTCGTATGCATCATCTGCCTGAGCATTGCTTATCTATTGGTTTGGACGATCGAAACCATCACTAACTAAAATTTAAAAATCTTATGAAAAAGAATGTTGGAAATGCAGATAGAATTATCCGTGTGATACTCGCTGCTGTTTTTGCTGTACTTTACTTTACCGGAATAGTACCTGGCACCGTTGGATTAGTACTCGTAGCATTGGGTGGAATTTTTGTATTAACAAGCCTGATCAGTTTTTGCCCGATCTATGGGATTGTGGGACTGAACACTTGTCCTGCTAAAAAAGCTTAATTGAAAATCCGGATCGTTATAAGGTGCCGCTGTAAAAGAGCGGCATTTTTTTATCCGTTAAACCAGTTCGGGAAGCTCCACACCATCCAGCCATACGCTGCAAATCGTATTACACGTGTAATACAAATCAAAAGAAAGTGTTTGAAGTTCATGTTTATTGAGCCCGCCAGCATACACGTAGCTGAAAATGGTACTGGAGTAACCGCTCCAACGAACACCAGATAACCACCAAATTTATTAAGCTTACTCTCATACTGTTTTAAATATTTCTCACGAATTCGGTTTTGATAGAAATTGGTCTTTGAAAAAAACTTCCCAATATAATAGCCTAACACACCAGCTCCGTATGAAATGATAGTGAGTATAGAAAGATTAATAACAAATCCTGTTAAATCGATGTTATCAAGAATCCAAATCATCATGAATAATTCGGGAGGCAGAATACCAAAGATGATTTCCGATAATGTATACACCCCATATAAAATACCGGGATTGTCACGGATTTCATCGATATGATTTTTGAAGTTCGACTGAATGTAGTCCTCCATGAAAATGAAAGCCGTAATAATCACGGCAAACCAAAGCAAGCCCTTAAAAAGATTACGAAACAAAAAACTCGAGTGGGTCTCCTCCTCCTGCTGTTGCATAGTTCCAGTTAATTAATAATAGGCATTCTTTTGAAGGGCTTTGTCTCATCAAAAAGCTTCCGATAGGTAGCATGCTTCTTCACTACAGGAGCATTAATTTGTTCTACCACTCGAATCATTTTAGGGTTGAAATCACCAATCCAATTCATTTCATAATCAGTGTAGGATATGCCTCCACCTTGAGCAAACTTTCTAAAATTTTCTATGATGGCGCCATCCACTCCTTTTCCCTGGTGTTCTGGTGCAAGACCAAATAAGATTCCAAATGCTTTGGTATTTGTCTTCATCAGCTTATGCCATACAAATTTCAATTTACCGATTAAATCCAATTTTCCATTCACATATTTGAAAACCTGATTTACTTCGGGCAAGGAAAGAAAGAAGGCAATGGGTTCCTCTTTGTAGTACCCGAACCAGAGTAATTTTTCATCCATGATAGGCTTCATCTGTTTAACCAGATGCTTGGCTTGTGATGCTGTGAGTTCGGGAATTTCGCCACGCTTTGCCCAGGCGTTGTTGTACACTTTTCTGATTTGCTCAGGCAACGTGCTCCATTCAGATTTCTTTACATACCCAAACCGGTAATTAGGGTCTTTCTCAACCAGTAAAGATTTTTCAAGGAGGCGTGCATCAATCGGGCCCTGTATCGGGCGACCAAAGGTGAGTTGATAGAAATAAACTTGAAATCCATAGTCCTCAAAAAGTTTCTGATAGTAGGGAAAATTATAATTGCACTGATAGTTCGGTTCGCGATCAAAACCTTCCAGCAAAAGACCCCACCATCGGTCACGATTTCCAAAGTTGATGGGGCCATCCATAGCCTCCATACCTTTTTGCTGAAGCCACTTTTTACACTCATCAAAAAGCATAAAAGCAGCTTCTTTGTTGTCGATGCATTCAAAGAAACCCATGCCTCCTGTGGGCTGATCATTACCCTTACTAACCGTTTTCTGATTGATGAAAGCCGCCACTCTACCAATCGTCTCACCCTGATCATTGGTAAGTATCCACCGGGTGCATTCGCCATGTTGAAATGTTTTATTCCTTACTTCATCAAAAACACCTTCTACATCGCCATCCAATGGACGTATCCAATGTAGTGTGTTTTTATAGAGCCGAACCGGCAGAAGAAGAAACTCTTTCTTCTCTGATGCACTTAGCACTTCCTTTATCTGCATAGCCCTTAAAAATAATTCTATAAAGTGGAATTCCTTTGGTTTGGCAATACAATTTCAAAAAAAGTATACACCTCAGGTTCACTGCCTACCGATACCCGACCACCTAACTTTTCCACTGCGTTCTTAACAATATACAAACCAAGTCCCGAACCACCTGATTGTTCACTAGCCCGATAAAACATGTCAAATATCTTATTCAGGTTTTGCTTGGTTATACCAATGCCATTGTCTCTAAATGATATAATCGCCACCTCTTGTTCAATAGTAATCATGATTTTTATCTCATGTGATGGATTGCTTATTTTCCGATACTTAATCGCATTAGAAATCAGATTTCTGAATATCTCCTCTATTCGCCATGGATCGCTATAAAAATCGCCCCCCGATATCTGAACCTCTTTTTGAATCTGGTCCGCGCCTTCCATATAACTTAAGTTACGAAAGGCAGTATCAACAATTTCTTCAAAGTGAATGAGACCCGTCTTAATTTCTAACTTCAGGTTTTTTGAATGGCTTAGCACATCGCTGATGAAGTGATCAAGTTGATTCACTTTTTCTCCTATAATTTTAAGATAAGCTTTGGGGTCATCATCATTTTGCGGATGCTGAGCCAGGTTTACCAATCCCAGTACAGACGATAATGGGGCACGTAAATCATGGGATACTTTGTATACAAAATTATCAAGTTCTATATTCCTCACCTTGAGTTCCTCTTCTACCATTTTTTGATCCGTGATATCCACGTAGACACCAAAAATTCCAATGGTCTCATCTTCTAAATGAACCGGCACTCCGTAAATAATTACTGAAAGGCGTATATCGTCTCTGCGCACCCGGGTGGTTTCCAAACGCACAACCTGATCGCTAGAGATAACAGAATTTAAATCATTGCCCTCAGACTCTAACGCAGAGGGAACGATAAACTCATTCAAACTTTTGCCCTTGAGTTCAGAAATAGTAAACCCAAACATTAATTCAAAACCTCTATTAACACGATCTACGTTGCCCTTACTGTCGAGTAATACGATAGCCATAGGAGAACTGTTAAACAACTCAGAAAAAAGAAGTTCTGTCTTCTTAATTTTTTCCTTTGCTTGTGTCTGTTCAGTAACGTCTCTAACAATCAATTGCACGGCTGGTTGTCCAAAGAAAATAAACGGATGAGCCGAAGTTTCTACATATATTTCTTTGCCTCGCAAGGTGACAAATCTCTCCTTGACACCTGAGATTGGCCGCCCCATCATTACACTTTTCATTCGCTCTTTGACAGCGGGAAGTTCTTCCGGATGAACAAAATCGAGTACGGATTTACCAATCAACTGATCGACACTGGTGGCTTCTAACATAGATGCAGCGTATTCATTGGCATAAACCAATTTTCCTTTTTGATGAATACCCATTCCCAGTGGTAAGGACTCAACCAGATTGCGATAGCGTACATCTGATTCTTTTTGCTTTTGCTCTAATTCCTTTCTTTGACGAATGTCACTGATCACTCCACTCCAGCCAATTTTTCCTCCTTCTAATCGAACCGGCAGACCTGCCACTTCAATCCATTTAATATCTCCTTTTGTTACAAAAATTCTGCCCTCCCACTTAAATGATTTCTCTTGTACCACCGACTCCTCAAACAAAGTATTAAACTGCTCCCAATCCTCATGATGAATAAAGCTTTGCAATGGATAGGTGCCGCTTAGCAGTACCTCCCTGCTTACCCCTAAAATAGTTTCGCAGCCAGAGCTTAAATACGTAAAGTCGCTAGATCCATCCGGAAAAATTGTATACTCAAAAATGACAACCGGAAGATTGTCGATAATATGTTGGTTGCTTGCAGAAATGGGCATACCTGAATATTAATTTTTTATGTGAAAGAGAACTTACAAGATAATGCTTTTTGATCAGCTGGGCAGCTGAAGTAAGACTCGCGTAAGATTGATGCTCAAATAAAAAATTAATTAACCTTTATATGTTTAATTGTGTTTAAATCCCAGTCGATTACTAAGCCCTTTCCAATTCCATCCGCAGCCTTTTTGCCATAAAGCAACTCCACCAAATACAGCGCTGGGTCGTAGGATTTTGCACCACCAGAAGAAGTAATCATTTTACGATCATGTACAAAGCTCACATCCTTATTTACAGAGAGCTGCGGAAAAGCAGCTTTAAATTTTTCGATGTCACCGGGGAAAGTAGTACACTCATGCATATCAAGAAGACCGGCTTTAGCCAGAACAAAAGCACCATCACAAAGTGAGAGCACATAAGAGGCTTGCTTCCCTGTATTTTTTACAAACTGAATGAGTCTTTCGTTTTCCAAATCAGAATCCATACTATGCTGTGCGCTGGGTACAATTAAGATATCAATAGCAGGAAGAGAATCGGTTTCAAATGAGTAGTCGGGTATAATGTGCAATCCTTCAAATGAAGTGATCGGTTCCTTTTTATTGGAAACCGTAAAAACCTTAATTCCATTTTCATTGTGAAAAACGGTATGCTGTAATACATCCATAGGCGCAATGAGTTCAGAGTTATAAACACCATCGACAATAAGGAATGCAGCATTTAATTGTCGTGACGGCAAAATAGGTGGCCCAACTTGTGGATTGCTTTTGTCCTGATCACAAGAAATGACCCAAGAGAAAAGAAGGCTTACAATAATATATTTCATGAGTGTTTGGTGATTAATCAATACAATAGTAGCTAAACAGTGGATGCCCAATACAGGTTTGATTTTATAAAACCGTTTTTAAATTTCATGCTATCTGAAAGAGTAAAGCCTGAGTGAATCATTTTACTTTCCCAATCGGGCAAGTGCGTAGCTTCTATTCGTGCAATTACTCGAAAAAAACGATACATAAACCACAGCATTATTTTATTCCACATGCTTCCATCCACAAAATCCGTCACAACCCATAAGGCGGAATGGTTTAGTGATCTTCTGACTTTATCGATCACATTGTTCAAGCTTTGTTCCTCAAACATATCAAGATAAAAATTCGTAACTACTCCGTCATATAATCGATTTGGAATATCGTTTTCCGTTCCCTGAATAAAATTAACATTACGGTTCTTGCCCGAGCTCTTCTCAGCTGCATTAATCATCTTGGGCGATAGCTCAATGTAATCAATTTGCAGATCAGGGTATAATGCGCTTAGCGGTTCTAAAAGCCATCCAGAGCCGCCTCCTATAATTAATAGATGATTACATTCTTTAAAGGATTTAAGAAAATGAAGTTGTGCGTTAACAATATCTCGTCCTATGACAACCCGAGCAAGAAAATCATAAAATGGAGCAAGAAAATCAAAGCCACCTGCAATTCGATTTTTCATGTCAATAGATAAGCCATTGGAAATAAAAATACGGCATCCCCCACCAATCTGTAATAATCATTCATTGCAAAGAATTTCTTATACCTAAAGATTAAAAGCAGGGTTGTCACCATCACCATAAACACCAACGCTATGAATTGATACGCTGATCGAAAAAACAAATAGAAAGAAATTGAAAATGCGATGGCAAATAAACCTATCAAAATATACTGGATAGTTGCTTCATCCACCAAGGTGGCTATTGAATTTTGTTTGTCCCTTAAATCATTCTCTTTTTCATACCGCGAGAAAATAATTAAGTTAATCAGGGCAATCAAAAAAAACAGAAGGATCGGTAAATACTGAACGCGGCTCATTTGATTTTCGGGCCAGGCAGGCAACACAACCCCCGCAGTATAAAGCGCTGCAACGACAAGTTCTTTTGAAATGTGAAGTCTATTTCTCAACACGATATAAATCACCACTACCAGCGAGAGTATCATTCCATGCTTAATCACTGAGATCGGCATAAAAAAGATGAGGGTTACATCAATGATTATAACCAGCACTAACCAGTACTTTAATTTTTTCTGATCTCTCTGATGAAAGCGATGCCGTTCCGAAGCCGCTCCGTTTTTTAGATCCTGAACATCCAGCAAACGATCTGCCGTATAGATGATCCAAACTGTAAGCCCTAATGAAATCAGTGAAGAATAAGATGGAGCCAGATCATAGATTTTAGAAAAAAAAAGGGAGCCGACTACTGCTCCGACAGCCACATCCAAACTTAGAAGATTAAATAGACGATAAGGCTTAATTACTTCTTTCATGAATAGGTAAAAGTAACTAAGTCGTGGAATGTGTCATAAAAATAAAAGCTCCGCTGTTCGTGGAGCTTTCTGTGTATAATATCTGTTCGAACTCATTATGCTGACTTCAATGCTTCGGCTCCGGCAACAATCTCGAGGATTTCTTTGGTGATCGCAGCTTGGCGTGTGCGGTTATACGTCAACTTTAAATCTTTTAATAAATCGCCAGCATTCTCTGTTGCTTTATCCATAGCCGTCATCCGTGCGCCATTTTCGGCAGCATTTGAATCCAGAACAGCTTTATAAAGTTGAATCTTCAATGACTTGGGAACAAGGCCGATAATAATTTCAGATTGATTAGGCTGATAGATATAATCAGTGTCCTGAACCACTGCTTCTTTCTTTGGCGGAGCCACAGGAAGGAACTGTTCTGTTCTCAGGATTTGAGTAGCTACGTTTTTGAATTCGTTGTAAATGATTTCAATCTTATCGTAATTACCGTTCCTGAAAGAACTCATTAAGAACTCACTCACCTCAGCAATTTTATCATAGGAAAGACCCTGAAATACATCCCAATAATCACCTACGATAGAATAATTTCTCTTACTGAAAAATTCAAATACTTTTTTCCCTAGAGGCAGGAAAGTAACATTGCCTTTTGCATACTGAGCAGGATATTTCTCTGACGCCATACGAATAGCTGCCTTGATAATCGTGCTATTAAATGCACCGCACAAACCACGATCAGAGCTAATCACGACAACGAGAATTTTATTCTCCTCGCGCTGCTGATTATACCATGCCTGGGTATCTTGTTCAGCAGCAGACAGGTTTTGAAAAAGATGAGATAGCTTTTTTGCATATGGCCTCATCTGCATGATGCGATCCTGAGATTTTCTCAATTTAGCAGCCGCCACCATTTTCATGGCTTTGGTAATCTGCTGTGTCGAGATTACGGAGGATATTCTGCTTTTAACTTCCTTTAAACTCGCCATATCTTTAATTAGATAATTTGAAGATTGCTGAATTTGAAAATGAAGTTCATCATCAAATCTTCCAATCAATTCATTTTCAAATCAATACTTAGTAGCCAACTCAGTAGCTACTTTCTTCACTACAGCCACATCAGCATCTTCAAATTTGCCTGCGCGGAAATTGTCAAGAATTTGCTTGTTCTGAGCCTTCAATAAATCAATAAACTCTTTTTCGAAAGCTTTAACCTTCTCTACCGGCACGCGGTCAATATATCCTTTGGTAGAGGCCAAAATCATAGCCACCTGCTCTTCAACAGGCACTGGCTGATATTGTGGTTGCTTCAACACTTCTGTGTTTCTGCGTCCGCGTTCAATAGTAAGTTTCGTGGCAGCATCCAAATCAGAACCGAATTTAGAAAAGGCTTCCAGTTCACGGAACTGCGCCTGATCCAGCTTCAAGGTACCAGCAACTTTCTTCATCGATTTGATCTGGGCATTTCCACCCACACGCGATACCGAGATACCCACGTTAATAGCGGGACGAACACCCGCGTTAAACAAGTTGGTCTCCAGGAATATCTGACCATCCGTAATAGAGATCACATTGGTTGGAATATAGGCCGAAACGTCATTCGCCTGAGTTTCAATGATCGGAAGCGCAGTTAATGAACCTCCTCCTTTTACCAGGTGCTTAATGCTTTCCGGTAAGTCATTCATGTTTTTAGCGATCTCATCATTGTTGATGATTTTCGCTGCACGCTCTAGTAAACGTGAGTGCAAATAGAATACATCCCCAGGGTATGCTTCACGACCCGGAGGTCTTCTCAGCAACAACGACACTTCGCGATAGGCAACTGCTTGCTTTGACAAGTCATCATAAATAACCAATGCAGGTCTTCCGGTATCTCTGATGAATTCACCGATTGCAGCACCTGTAAAAGGAGCGAAGAATTGCATGGGTGCAGGATCAGAGGCAGAAGCAGAAACGATTACAGTATATTTCATAGCACCGGCTTTTTCAAGTGTTGATGCCACCGATGCGACTGTCGATGCTTTCTGACCAATCGCTACATAAATACAGAAAACAGGTTCGCCCTTTTCGTAAAATTCTTTTTGGTTAATGATAGCATCAATCGCCACAGCAGTTTTTCCAGTCTGGCGGTCACCAATAATTAACTCGCGCTGACCACGACCAATCGGAATCATAGCATCAATAGCCTTAATGCCCGTTTGAAGAGGTTCGTTTACCGGCTGACGGAAAATTACACCAGGCGCCTTACGCTCCAATGGCATTTCATAAAGATCTCCTTCTACTGGTCCTTTGCCATCGATAGGAAGAGCCAATGTATTTACCACACGACCCAAAAGACCGTTACCCACTTTTACTGAAGCGATCTGACCTGTACGCTTTACGATAGCCCCTTCTTTAATTCCGGTAGCATCACCAAGCAATACGGCACCTACGTTGTCTTCTTCAAGATTCAACACCAGTGCTCTTAATCCATTTTCAAATTCGATCAATTCACCAGCTTGCACTTTGGTAAGTCCGTAAATACGGGCCACACCATCACCAATGGTAAGAACGGTTCCTACTTCCTGCAGTTCGGCTGCGGTACGTGATTGAGAAAGTTGTTCGCGAAGTATTGCGGATATTTCTTCGGGTCTGATTTCTGCCATATCTCTTTAATTCAAAATTTAAAAATTCAATATTCTAATTTTTTAAAACTGCTTGATGAATGGATTTTCACTAAACTTATTCTTCAAGTTTTTCAATTTATTCTTTATCGATGCATCAATTTGACGGTCGCCTACATTCAGGATAAAACCACCAATCAGGTCTTTGTCAACCTTCTCTTCCAGTTCAACCTGCTTCGTGTTGCTAAGTTTCTTCACAATAGCAACTAATTCAGCTCGTAATTCGTCATCCACAGGAACCGTTGAGATGATAGAGGCTTTACCAATTCCTTTATACACATTGTAAGCATTGTGGAACTCCGTAGCAATGGCGGGCAAAAGAGGCTCGCGATTTTTCTTTGTAAGAATATCAATGATCGACATGGTCAACGGATGAACCCTTCCTAAAAAAAGTTTATTTAAGATTTCTTTCTTCTTCTCATGTCTGATAATCGGGCTCTTGAGCATCAGCACAAAGTCCCGATTGCTATGACACACCTTATCGAAAAACTGCATGTCAGTATGCACCGCATCGAGCACACCTTGCTCCACGGCTAAACTGAGCAGTGATTTTACATATCTGGAAGCAACCCGAGCGTCTGCCATGAATTAATTCAACTTAAGATCTTTAATGAATGTATCGGCCAGTTCCTTCTGAGCTTTGTCGTCCTTCAGATTGTTCTTGATCAACTTCTCTGCGATCTCTAATGAGAACATAGCCACTTGAGCTTTCACATCGCGAAGAGCCGCATTTTTTTCTGTCTGAATGATTGCCTTCGCATCTTCAATAATCTTATCCGCATTTTTCTTGGCATCGGTTTGAGCCTGATCGTGCAAGCGGTTTCCTGCTTCCCGGGCATCGCGCAAGATTTTATCGCGTTCCTCGCGGGCTTCGCGAAGTAACTTCTCGTTGTCAGACTTTAATGCAGCCATCTCTACTTTTGCTTTTTCAGCAGAGTCAAGGGCTTGTTGTATTGATTCTTCACGTTCTTTTAAAGAACTAAGAATGGGTTTCCATGCCAGCTTTCCTAAAAGGATAACCAACAAAACAAACACAAACAATTGCCAGATAATGAGGCCGGGGCCAGGGGTTAGCAAATCCATACTTTTTTTACTTTAACTTTTTCTGTGTTCACCTTAAATAAAAAAGAACCGCCCAGCCCAGTGCTGTGGCGGGTTCTTTTCTTAAGCTGTTTTGAATGAAATCAACAAGCAAATAACGAGTGCGAAGAGCGCAGCAACCTCGATAAGAGCCGCGATCACAAGCATTGCGTTTTGGATTTTGCCAGAAGCTTCAGGCTGACGAGCCATACCTTCCATAGCAGAACCACCAATGCGACCGATACCAATTCCAGCGCCAATTGCAGCCAGACCAGCACCGATACCAGCGCCCATAATTGCATAGCTAATGTCCAATAAAAGTGCGAACAACATAGTTTTATTTATTTAAGTTAAACAACACCATACTGAAACCTCAGCATGGATTTCTTTAATATTTTTTTAATGATCGTGTCCGTGATCTTGAACCGCCATGCCTATGTACATCGATGAGAACATCGTAAATACATAAGCCTGAATACCGGCAACTAACAACTCGATCAGGTTAATAAACAATACGATTAATGAGGAAGCGAATCCTACATAAATGCTTCCGAAAATAAATGTCAAACAAATCAAACTCAGCAAAACAATGTGACCCGCGGTGATCGCCACAAACAAACGTATCATTAATGAGAATGGCTTTGTAAAAATTCCGATGATCTCCACAGGCAGAATTACAATGCGTAAAGGAAGCGGCACTCCGGGAGTCCAGAGTATGTGACCCCAATAACCCTTATTTCCATTGAAATTGGTGATCAGAAATGTAATCACAGCCAGGGTCATGGTCACTGCAATATTTCCCGTAAGGTTACCAGCACCAGGCAACAATCCTAATAAGTTACCAAACAGGATGAAGAAGAACAGGGTAAGCATGTAAGGCAAGAATCTTTCGTAGTGATGCGCAATGTTGGGTTTCACGATTTCATCACGAACAAAAAGAATGATGGGCTCAAAGAAAGATTGTACGCCTTTTGGGGCATTGCCTTTGTTTTTTGTAAACCCTTTTGCTACCGATGTAAATACCAGAAGAAGCAGCGTGGCATTGATTAAAAGCATGGCCACATTCTTGGTGATTGAAATATCAAATACCGCCTTTCCAGAATCTGCCAGGTAAATGTGGCTATGCTCCAGCTTGTAGCCATTATATTCAACCACATTATGGTGGTCATAAAAACGGTTGGAAGAGAATATATCAAGACCCTTTTCCACAGAATAAACGATAACAGGAAGCGGAATTACCAACCAATCGGCAATATGCCACTGATGATCGTCCAATACGTGGTGCAGAATAACCTCGCTGGCATTGAAGGGCTCAGGCTCATGGCCTGCCTCGTCAGACGCCAAAACAGGGCTGATTATGCTTGAAAAAGCAATGAAAAAGAGGATCAAAAAAGATGATTTCACTGCAAAAAAGGGCTTTTTCATTATAGTAAAGACAAAGGCTTTCATTCGGACTGCAAAAGTATCAATTATACTTTCTGAAAAAAAAGATTTCCGTGAAATTTGGGGGCCTTACAGCAATTTTACTTTTCTGACCTTCCGAGCAAAAAGAACACCTCCAAAAAGGTGAGAATGAGATAGCTAACGATAAACAGAGTGACGTTTCCGATCGCAGCTGAGGGGTCATCCCACACAATGAAAAAGATAAGGGTAAGACCGCCTGCCATCTTGAGCGTGATGGAAAGAAGGTAGAACTGAGTGAAGGCTCCATGTTGCTTGGATCTGAGCTTGTTCAGGTTGTAATAAATGACCAAAGTGATAAACAGAACGAAAAATAGGATCTCTATCCAGTAAGTCGGCAAAATCCACATGCCTTGTTGCGATCCAGTCCAGGTTATTAAGGCCAGTAAAAGGGCAGCCGCTAAAGCACTAATGATGAAGCGCTGCAAGATCAGTCTTTATTTAAAGATCGGTAAAGTTGATACATCAGTCCGCCAAATATGGCAAAGACAAATGTGAGTAAGAAGACAGGGAATTTTAGCTCAAGATATTGATCCAGTTTCAAGCCCAACCAGGCACCCAGGCCAATAGATGCCAGCATCTGCAAGCCTAGTCCACTAAATTTTAAAAATGTATTAACCGGTTTTTTCTTTTCTTCTTCCATGAAAAAAGAAGCCACAAATTCAGAGAACCTGTGGCTTTAATATTAAATGTTAATAAGATTAATTCACACGGGCTTCTTCTGGGCGAAGAGCATGCATACCGTTTTCTCCTATTTTAATGTCTTTAATAATGGCTCCCATCTTACAGCTACCATTGAAAATGGCACCGGGTTCAACCACTAATTTACCGGTCAAAATATCTCCATGAATTTTGGCGGTTGCTTTTAAGATGAGCAATTCAGATACCTCCAGCTTGCCCTTTACTTCGCCTTCAATGTCAGCATTTTGGGCGATGATGTTACCTTCAACGTAACTAGAATGACCTAATGCTATCTTGGATTTGGATTTAATACTACCTATCACTCTACCCTCTATGCGGATGTTGCCGTAGGTCTCAATGTTTCCCTCGAGTGCGGTACCTTTTCCGATCACGTTGCTAGAATTGCTAATCTCTTCAGCAACTCTCTTTTGTTCTTTAGATGTTAACATGTCTTGTGTTTTTTAAAACGTAACAAAATCTTCCGGATTTAGTGAGTTGCCATTGTACCACATTTCAAAATGTAGGTGTGGGCCATCGGTCATCTCTCCACTATTGCCAACTATAGAGATAATTTCACCGGCATTCACAAAATTACCAACTTTTTTCAATAAACCGGCATTGTGCTTATACACCGAAACCAGATTACCCCTGTGCTGCACCGCGATGACATTGCCAGAATCTTGTGTCCAGGAGGCCATGATCACCATGCCATCCGCCAAACATTTTACGGGTTCATTACTCTTAGCTACGATGTCTAAACCATAGTGTCCTTTCTTTACATCATAGTGATCAGAGATAAAACCAGTGATCGGTGTAAAGAAAAATATTTCTTCTAACTCGCGATACTTTGCACTGGTCAGTGACACCACAGAAAATTCATTCTTCTCAAACTCCTTTCGGAATGATGAATCCGATGATGCAAGATTTAAATTACCGACTGCGTTCACAGGTTTTCCATTCCCTTCTAATGCTTGCGCAGGATCAGAAAATCCGCTGGAAGTATCTCCGCTTAGTATCCGCTGAAAATTCTGGATGAACATATCTTTCTGATTCACCTCAATGGCCAGCGAATCTACCTTAAGGGCCAACTCATATAATTTTTTGTTAGCCTCCATTTGAGCATGTTTGGGATCGAACCACTTTGCCAATAATGTCTTGGAAAGAAACAGACTTCCAATAAAAAGTATCAGAAATAACGAAGCAGAAAGAACCATCAATTTGGCGTATGTAAAGCCGATGTTAGATTTCTCAGCAAGGTTCTCCTCATTACGGATGACTAATTGGTATTTGGTGGTGAGGCGCTCCGATATGGTCTTTTTTGGTTTCAAATGAATAAATTTTCACAAAATTAGATATTCTGATTGATTATAATATTGAATATCTGTTTTTTACGTTTGTAAGTTGATATTTGTAACCTGTGACTTTTCGATTTAACTCCGTTGCTTATTATTTTGAACTTTTCCTTTTAGTCGGACTAATAGGAGCTTGTTCTTCCAATCAAAATAATATTACCAGCAACATGTATCATAATACAACAGCCCACTTCAACGGTTATTATTATGCAAAAGAAAAAACACTGGAAGTAGAAAAGATAATTTTAAAAAGTCTGGATGACGACCCTAACCAGATTTTAAGACTCTTTCCTAAACTCGACACCAACCTGGCTAAGAGTTATTCAAAAGATACAGAGGAAATTATAAAAATGGCTTCGCTATCCATTCAGCGACATCCTAATAGTAAGTGGGTCGATGATAACTATGTATTAGTCGGCAAAGCACGCTTATTCGATTGCGACTTTCCAAATGCTATTCAAACATTCAAGTATGTAAACACAAAAGGCAGCAATATCAATACGCGACATGAGGCACTGGTACAATTGCTACGAACATTTACTGAGCAAAATGATTTTGATCGGGCAGAAGAAACTTTTCGCTTTCTGGAAAAAGAAAAACTCAATAAGGGAAATCAAAAACAGCTATACCTTGAGAAGGCCTATTACTATCAGGTGCGCAATAATTATGATTACATGGTGCGCAATCTCACCAGGGCCGATTCGCTGTTGGTAAAAGGAGATCGGATCGGAAGAATCTATTTTATCATAGGCCAGGTGTATCAAAAGCTTGGCTTTAATTCAGAGGCTTACAATTATTATCGCAAGTGTGTGAGCACAAGCCCTGAATATGAAATTGATTTCTATGCGCGTCTTAATATGGCACAAGTTGCCCGTCTTGATGATAAGAAAGACATTAAGCAATTGCGTGCTCAGTTTATGAAAATGCTGGAGGATCTGAAGAATCAGGAGTTTAAAGATAAAATCTATTATGAACTCGGTGAGTTTGAGCGAAAGCAAAACAACCTGATAGCGGCCATCGACAATTACAAATTATCAGCCCATGCCGGAACCAATAAGCGAATTCAGGGAAGTGCCTTTCTTAGGATTGGTCAACTCGAGTTTGACTCTTTAAAGAAATACAGTCTCGCTAAACTTTATTACGACAGCGCTATTGCAGCATTGCCAAAAGACTTTGAAAATTATGAGTCCATAAAAAAGCGACAAGAGGTATTAGGTGAGTTTGCTAAGTACACCGAAGCAATTACATGGAATGATAGTTTGTTGTATCTGGCTTCCTTTGATTCACTTACCCTACGGACTAAACTCGACTCCGTTGTAGCAAGCAGAAAAATACCCGAAGATACGTCTAAGAAAAAACGTAAGCGCGCCACCAACACCTCATCAGGGAGTAGCAGTCAGGGCAGTGCATTCTTCAATCAGGAATCAACCGCAACATCTGATTGGTACTTTGGAAATCCTTCGGCAGTTGCATTAGGTCAATCGGAATTCCAACGAATATGGGGAACAAGATCGCTGGAAGATAATTGGCGAAGATCCAATAAGACTTCCGTCATAAATGAATTGCAGACAACAACAACGCAAGCAGATATTGCTCAAATCAATCAGCAACCCAACTCAGAAACCCCAACTGAAAAAGTTGATGAAGTCGCTAAATTAATAGGACAGTTGCCAAGAACGGATAAACAAAAACAGGACGCGTTGGCAAAAATTGAAGAGGGATATTTTAAGCTGGGCGACCTCTACTACTTTCAGTTGAATGAAAAAGAAAATGCACTGCAGTCTTATCAACGACTTTTAGGCCGCTTTCCGGAATCTGAGTATGAACCCGAAGTATTGTATAAACTTTACCTTATCACCAAAGAAAATGATAAGACACAGGCCGACCGGTATGCTCAATTATTAAAAGAAAATCATCCCAATTCTACTTTCACAAGAATTCTTATCAATCCCGATTATCTGCGAGAAACCAGCGTGGCTGCTGAAAAGCAGAAAATGATTTATAAAGAAGCTTATTCATTTTTTCAGGCTAACAACTTACGCGCTGCTACCGAGAAAGTAAATCAGGCCATGGCGGTTGGTGAAACCAGTTTCACCCCACAACTGGAACTTCTCAAAATCCTGATCACCGGAAAGACAGAAGATGTGACCAGGTATCAGTTTGAGCTGGGCGAGTACTTAAAAAAATACCCAGACGGAACATTGAAACCCTACGCTGAACAATTATTAGCAGCTTCAAAGACGCTGCTCGAAAAATTGGAGAAGGCAAAAGGTCTTCAGTTTGGAACTTCGCTGGAGGGGCCTCATAATTTTATTATTGTTTATAACACGGGCGACCGAATTACCAATCCGGTGTCCACCGCAATAGAAAATTATAATGAATCTCAGTGGAAAGAATTAAAGCTCAATACGAGCAATCTTATTTTAAATGATGAAAAGACCATTACCATGGTAACTGAATTTCCAAACCGGAAAGCAGCACTCAGTTATTTTGACAAATTCCTCGCCCAGATTGCCAATGCGAAGCCTCTTTCCAACTATAAATTCTATAGCTTTGTAATCACTAAAGATAATTTTCAAATTTTTTACCGTACCAAAGCGCTGGATGAGTACCTCACCTTCTTTGATCGAAACTATCAAAAGCAAAATCAATAGCGTTCTCCGTACCGAGAAGCCTTGGATCCCAAAAGCAATAAAATATATCTGGATTGCTTTTCTCTGTTTCATGCTGGGGTTCCCGCTCTACATTTTTACTGTAAGCATCAACTTGTTTGGCGCGTATGGCGAAATGCCAAGCTTGGTGGAAGTGGAGAATCCTGAAAACGATCTCTCATCTGAAATTATTTCTGCAGATGGCGTTTCATTGGGAAGATACTTTCGTTACAACCGCAGTCAGGTTCATTATGAAGAACTTTCAGAAGATCTGGTTAACACACTCATCATCTCAGAAGATCATCGGTTTTACAACCACTCCGGGTTGGATTTCCCTGCCTATTTACGCGTAATCTATGGGTTGCTCACGCTTAATCCGAAAGGAGGTGGCAGTACGATAACACAACAGCTTGCCAAAAATCTTTACACGATGAATCCAGATCGTAGTCTGGATGGTTGGCTGAGCAAGCTTGGAAAAATACCCAAACGCGTGATTCAAAAAACCAAAGAGTGGATCATCTCCATAAATCTGGAGAGAAATTTTACCAAAGAGGAAATCATTGCCATGTATTTAAACACGGCAACCTATAGCAGTAATACGTTTGGAATAAAAGTAGCCGCAGAAACTTATTTCAATAAACAACCGGATAGCCTAAACCTACAAGAGTCGGCTGTACTGGTAGGCATGTTGCAAGCCGCGACCTTTTTTGATCCAAATCGCAATCCTGAAAACTCACTGCAAAAGCGTAACGAAATATTTTACAAAATTTACAAGCACGGTTACAAAATTGAAACGCGCGAACAATACGATTCGATAAAGGCCCTTCCTATTGAACTAAACTATAGTGTGCAAAATCAAAATGAGGGATTGGCCACCTATTTTCGAACCGTTCTGAGCAATTTTTTGCTTGAGTATTGCAAGGAAAGAGGCATTGACTTATATAATTCCGGATTAAAAATATACACAACTCTCGATAGCCGTTTGCAAAAATATGCAGAAGAGTCCATGAACGAGCACATGGCTACCTATCAGGAAAAATTTTATTCTGAGTGGACAAAAAGAAATAGAAACCCATGGGTGGATGATGATGGCCGGGAGATCAAAGACTTTATCCAAAGGAGAATCAAACAATCGGATGCTTATAGAATTTATGCTGAGAAATACGGTGAGAATTCTGATTCACTAAAGATCATGCTCAGCTTGAAAAAGCCGATGACCATTTTCACGTGGGATGGCGAGCGAGACACGCTCTTCAGCAGCATAGATTCTGTAAATTACTATAAGCGTTTCTTGCAAGCAGGCTTCATGTCAATGGATCCTTACACCGGTCATATCAAAGCGTGGGTGGGTGGCATCAATCATAAGTACTTCAAGTATGACCACGTCATGCAAGGAAAGAGACAGGCCGGCTCTACCTTTAAGCCATTTGTTTATGGGCTAGCCATGGAAAATGGTTATTCACCATGCCATCCTATGAAAGATATTTCACCACAGTTTAATATACCCGGACAACCCGCTTGGTATCCTCCGAATGCCGATGGCACAAAAGGTAGTGGTAAAACCTTCACCATTCGGCAGGCGATGGCGCAATCATTAAACTCTATCACTGCGCAAATGATGCAAGCACTAAAAGAAGAAAATGTTGTGGAGTTTGCAAATCGGTGTGGAATTGAAAGTAAGCTAGATGCAGTGCCTTCGCTTTGTTTAGGGACGAGTGATGTTTCATTGTTCGAAATGGTGGGAGCCTATTGCACGTTCGTCAACGGAGGCATTCGAACAGAACCAATATTCCTAACACGTATTGAAGATAAGAATGGAAACGTGATTGAGAGCTTCAACCCTAAAACCCGCGAAGCAATTAATGAGCAAACTGCCTACAAGATGATTTACATGTTGCGAGGTGGAACAGAAGAAGAAGGAGGAACATCGCTCGGTTTGCCTCGTGAACTTCGCATCGATAATGAGATTGGTGGCAAAACTGGAACCACGAACAATGCTTCTGACGGATGGTATATGGGGGTTACTCATGATCTGGTATCCGGTGCATGGGTAGGTGGTGATGAGCGTGCTATCCATTTCCCGTCATGGACCTTCGGTCAAGGTGGGCAATCAGCACGACCAATCTGGGCCAAATACATGGTGAAACTTTATAACGATCAGGCATCCGGCATTACCAAAGGTCAGTTTAAGAGACCTGCCAGCGGACTCGATATGACACTGGATTGCAGCAAACACAATCTGCCCGACTCGCTTGATATGCGGGATGAAGAAGCCTGGAAATTTGACAATTAAAATTTACCGTTACAATTTTTGATTTACGATTGCTTTATCAATAGAGTTCAATCGTAAATTGCGAATTGTAAATTCAACGTGTGTTGCCAGATCAAGTAAAAGATACTATCTCATCTCTTCCGGATTCACCCGGCATCTATCGCTATTACAATCGCGATGGAGAATTGATTTATGTAGGCAAGGCAAAAAGCCTGAAGAAAAGAGTTTCAAGTTATTTTAATAAGCAATCGCAATACAATCGTAAAACTGAAAAGCTGGTTTCGGAAATTAATAAGATCGAATTCACCATCACCAACTCAGAGTTTGATGCACTGCTGCTCGAAAACAATTTCATCAAACAAAATCAACCTAAGTATAACATCCTGCTGAAGGATGATAAGACCTTTCCATACCTCTGCATCTTAAAGGAACGCTTTCCACGAATTATTTATACCCGGAAATACATTCCTAAACAAGGTGAATACTTTGGGCCCTACACCAGTGTGGTTTCGATGAAGGCTGTATTGGAACTTGTGCGGCAGTTGTATTCGATACGCACCTGCTCATTACTTCTCACGAAGGAGAATATTGAACAAAGGAAATTCAAAGTTTGTCTTGAATTTCATATTGGCAATTGCAAAGGCCCTTGCGAAGGACTGCAGGAAGAAACTAGCTATTTAGAAGAAATCGTACAGGCACGAAATATTTTAAAAGGTGACCTCAGCGTAGTCGAAGATGAATTCGCCAGAAGAATGAACGAAGCGTCTTCAATGCTTGAGTTTGAGAAAGCTGCGTTTTATAAACACAAGCTTGAATTACTGGAGAAATTCCAGATCAAATCGTTGGTGGTAAATAGAAAACTCACCGACATCGATGTCATCACCATCACCAGTTCTGAAACGAATGCCTTCATTAACTATTTGCAGATTAAGGAAGGCTCCATCATCTTTTCAAAAAATGTTGAAGTCAAAAAGAAACTGGATGAGGCAGATGAAGATATTTTGAGTCTTGTGGTTCAGGAGTTGCGCAGTACCTATCGAAGTAACAACCCCGAAGTTTATACTAACCTTGCGCTGACGGTTAAATCCGATGAGTTTGAGAATGTCATTCCTCAAATTGGTGATAAAAAGAAACTCGTTGACTTATCGTTAAAGAATGCGCTCTATCTCAAGAAAGAAAAAGAGATCGATCGCGAAGAAAAAAAATCAAGGAAGAACAAAGTACTGCACATCATGCAGGAAAATCTTCGCTTATTGAATTATCCCAAAATCATTGAGTGCTTTGATAACTCAAACTTTCAAGGCACCAACCCGGTTGCTTCGATGGTTCGCTTTGTAGATGGTAAGCCCGACAAAAAAGGATATCGTCATTTCAATATTAAGACCGTTACCGGCCCCGATGACTTTGCCTCGATGAAAGAAATTGTAGGAAGGCGATACAAGCGAATCCTGGAAGAGGAAAGCGTGTATCCAAACTTAATTATTGTAGATGGAGGCAAAGGACAATTAAGTAGTGCGTGCGAAGCATTGCAGGAGCTTGGTTTATATGGAAAAATTCCAATTATAGGCATTGCTAAAAGGCTGGAAGAGATTTATTATCCGGATGACTCTGTGCCATTGCTGATCAGCAAGAAATCTCCAGCCTTATTACTCATTCAACGCATACGTGACGAAGCGCACCGGTTTGCCATCACCTTCCACCGGCAAAAAAGAAGTAACTCTACATTCGTTACCGAGATTGAAAATATTGCAGGCATCGGAAAGAAAACTGCCGATAAACTCCTTGCTCATTTCAAGTCTGTGAAAAAAATTAAAAAAGCTGATCTGGATGAGTTAACAAAAATTGCCGGGGAGAAAATCGCCAGAAAAATCAAAGAATTACCTCAGGGTTAATCCACACCTAAAAAAACAGGTTGTAATGACCGACCATTCCAACCTAAATTAATTACATGTCTTTTGTAGCCAGCGGGGGAACAATGCCCATATTATACCAAGTGAAGGCATACTGATCAGCCATTGATTCAATTGCCTTGGTTAAGTTAGAAGCTCCATGACCAGACTTCGTGTCGATGCGAATAAGCACGGGGTTTGTACCTACATTTTTTTCTTGTAGTGCGGCTGCAAACTTGAATGAATGTGCTGGCACCACCCGATCATCATGATCGGCCGTTGTTACCATCGTTGCCGGATAAGTCGTGTTCTCTTTCAGCGCGTGCACTGGAGAATATTTTTTTAAGTATTCAAACATTTCTTTTGAGTCATCGGCTGTGCCGTAATCATACGCCCATCCCGCACCAGCGGTAAACTTGTGATATCGAAGCATGTCCATTACACCTACGGCTGGCAATGCTACTTTCATAAGCTCAGGTCGCTGTGTCATAGTTGCTCCTACCAGCAATCCACCATTTGATCCGCCAGAGATAGCGAGATAATTGCTTGAGGTATATTTCTCCGAAATCATATACTCTGCAGCCGCGATAAAATCATCAAACACATTTTGCTTGCTCATCTTGGTGCCGGCCAGGTGCCACTTCTCTCCATACTCACCACCTCCACGTAAGTTAGGTTGCGCATAGATGCCTCCGTTTTCCAGCCAGGCAATACGTGATGGACTGAAGCCCGGAGTTAAACTCACTCCAAAGCCACCATAAGCATACAGCCATGTTGGGTTTTTACCGTTTAATTCGATGCCCTTCTTATGTACAATAAACATCGGCACTTTCGTTCCGTCTTTGCTGGTGTAGAAAACCTGTTTGGTTTCATATTCATCAGGATTGAAGTCAACCTTAGGCTGATAGTATAACGAAGAAGTTCCAGCTGCTATAACGTACCTATAGATCGTGGTTGGATACGTGAACGATGTGAATGAATAATATAACACCTTGTCATTTTCTTCTGCACCAAAACCACCCGCAGAACCAATGCCGGGCAAAGCAACTTCTCGAACTAGTCTTCCTTTCAAATCGAATTGCTTCACTTGCGTTTTCACATCAACTGTATAATCTGCAAATAAATACCCACCACCGGTAGATGCACTTAATACATTTTCTGTTTCCGGAATCACATCTTTCCAGTTTTCAGGAGTTGGTTTAGAGAAATCAACTTCCACAACGCGGTTGTTAGGTGCATTCAAATTGGTTTGAATCAGAAGTCGGCTACCGTCATTTCCGATGATATTGTTTTCATTATCAAAATGATTCACCATCGAAATCAACTTGCCATTGGGGTCATTCAAATCTTGAATATAAAGTTCATTACCTGTTGTGCTGGTTGCTGCCGATATGACTAAAAAGCGTTCATCCTCAGTAAGACCTCCACCTACATATCTGCGAGGATCTTTATCATCCCCAAAAATGAGCTTATCATCACTACGAGGTGTAGCTACTTTATGATAATAAAGCTTATGGCTATTTGTTTTTGCTGTCAACTGGCTACCCTTCGGTTTTTCATACGTGCTGAAATAAAATCCATCATTGCCTCTCCATGAAATGCCGCTGAACTTAATGTTTCGGATGGTGTCTTCTAAAATGGTTTTGTCAATGGAACTCATCACAATGGCCTCCGTCCAGTCGGCACCTCCTTTTGAAATTTGATAGGCAACACGCGAACCATCTTTTGAAAACGATACACCCGCTAACCGAGTCGTTCCATCCTTTGAAAACACGTTTGGATCAAGGAAGACTTCAGCCTCACCTTGCTCACTTTTTTTACGAAACAGGACCGAATGATTTTGCAATCCTTCGTTCTTATAGAAATAGATGTAATCACCGCGCTTGAAGGGTGAACCAACCTTTTCGTAATTATTAAGGGCTTCCAGTCGCTTCTTGATTTGCTCTCGGTAAGGGATTTTTTCAAGGAAGCCAAACGTAACTTCATTCTGAGATGTCACCCAATCGGCAACCTGCTTCGTGGTGTCATTTTCCATCCAACGATAGGGGTCTGGCACCGCATCGCCAAAATAATTATCGACTGTATCCACTTTTGCGGCAACAGGGTATTTGGAAATGGTTTCAGGTTTTGGTGGATTGGAGCATGACATGATTATGGCAACAAATAAGATAGAAAATATAAATAATGAATATTTCATAATGATAATTTTAGCATGACAATATTAAAGGGTCTGTTCATGGCAATCAAGCCGTATTTAATCTTAAGAAAGGTGTGACCTTGTATGATGAAAGTAATAACTTAACAGCGAAATAATTGTTACAGCTACATGAATTCAAAATTACTGGCTACCCTTAACCTACTCGCCTTAGGAGGTGTGCTTACCATAAATACACTGGCCATTATACTTCCTATTAATGGAATGAGCACTGGCGAGCTTTCAGACATTTATCCGAGCTTGTTCACCCCAGCAGGATTTACATTTTCGATATGGAGTGTTATCTATATCTTATTGATTGGTTTTGCAATTGTACAATGGACAATCTTATCAAAACCTTATTTTACTGAATTGTCACTTTGGTTTTTACTCTCCTCACTGGCCAATATAAGTTGGATTCTCGCCTGGCATTACCTCTTCATTTATGCTTCGGTACTGATCATGCTGATTCTCTTGTTTTCACTCATCCGAATCTTCCTATTATTTCAGTCTTTTGATCTGAATACATGGAAAGAAAAAATATTTATCAAACTGACATTTATCTTTTATTTCTCCTGGATTTGTGTCGCTAGCATTGCCAACATTTCTGCATTGCTGGTTTCACTTTCGTGGGATGGTGGATTTCTATCACCGGTCACTTGGACAATATCGATGATTACCGTTGCCAGTATGCTGGGCACTTATATTTCAGGGCGCTTTCGCGAGCCCGCATTTTTAATAGTCTTGATTTGGGCGCTTTATGGAATTTACAGCAAGTGGAATGGCACAGAAAATAATACAATCGCTCTCACAGCTCTTGTGGAATTAGCATTGCTGGCTGTTCTATTCTTTGTTTTCCGATTTGGACCAAGAGGAGAATCGGGTAATCAAATACTTAAAAAAAGCTAGCCCATTGAGCTATCTTTTTTCTAAACAGTATTTTATTTCTAATTAATCATTTCAAATCCGGTATAAGGGATTAACACTTTAGGAATTCTAATTCCTTCAGGCGTTTGATTGTTTTCTAACAACGCAGCAACAATCCGAGGAAGTGCAAGCGCACTGCCATTGAGTGTATGCAACAACTGCATCTTACCTTCTTTATTTTTGTATCGCAACTTCAAACGATTAGCCTGAAAGGTTTCGAAGTTACTCACTGAGCTTACCTCCAACCAACGTTGCTGTGCGGCTGAATACACCTCCATATCGTACGTTACGGCAGAGTTAAATCCCATATCTCCTCCACACAATAATAACTTGCGATAAGGCAATTCCAGCTTCTCTAATAATCCTTGCACGTGGGCGCACATTACTTCTAAAGTCTGATAAGAATCTTCTGGTTTTGTTACCTGTACGATTTCAACTTTATCAAACTGATGCAACCTGTTCAATCCTCGAACATGTGCCCCCCAGCTTCCTGCTTCTCTGCGAAAACAAGGTGTGTAACCAACATTTTTTATAGGTAACTCTCCTTCACTTAAAATCACATCGCGATATAAGTTGGTAATTGGCACTTCGGCAGTGGGGATTAGATACAAACCATCTTCGTTCACAAAATACATTTGCCCTTCCTTGTCGGGAAGTTGGCCTGTTCCATAGCCACTCGCTTCATTCACCACAATCGGTGGCTGTATTTCTTTGTATCCGGCATTACCGGCTTCATTCAAAAAGAAATTAATAAGAGCGCGTTGTAGCCTGGCGCCTTTTCCCTTATACACGGGAAACCCGGCACCAGCGATTTTTATACCGAGGTCAAAATCAATGATGTCATATTTCTTGATTAGTTCCCAATGAGGAATGGCATCGGCAGCCAATGTAGGGATGGTTCCGTGTTGATGAACCGTAATGTTATCCTCAGCACTTTTCCCAGCAGGAACAATCGGAGCCGGCACATTGGGTATTTTATACAATATCTCTATCTGCTTCTTTTCAAAATCAGTGAGACTTTCCTCCAGGGCTTTTACTTTATCCTTGTCAGCGGCTACCGAAGCTCGCAGCGCAGCAGCCTCATCTGCATTACCTGATTTCATTAACTCTCCAATCTTCTTTGAATCAGCATTCGATTTTGCCTTGAGCGAGTCAAGTGTGTTTTGTGTTTCTCTTCGCAGCTTGTCATTCCCGATGATCTGCTCTACCAGAACTTCGGCTTCTTTAAAGTTTCTTTTTTTCAACCCGTCTATCACGGCACTGGTCTGCTCACGCAAAATCTGAAGTGTTAACATACTCGTCATTTAAGAGGCCAAAATTAGCCAATATTTTTTCATCGAATTTGATTATAATCAATTTTGAACTATACTTGCAGTGTCATCGCAGGCCGATCAGGCCATCAACGATAAAAAACCCTGTACTTACGATTTCTTTCGACTAACTGTTAACTGTTTTGATTTTTGCTGTCTACCAGCGTAGCATAACACCAAAAAAATTTTCCTTCATAACTAATCCTTTTTTAAACTAACATGTACACAATTGATGACCTGAACCTCAGGCTCCTTTCTGAATTAAAAGAAATTGCAGAGGGCATGGGCGTAAAAAACGCCAAGAAACTCGCTAAGCAAGATTTAGTTTACAAAATCCTAGACCAACAGGCTATTTCAGATGAACCTGAGCCTCCCGCACCAATTGTTTTAAAAAAACAAGCACCATCTTCACATGAGCCGGAACGAAAAATGCGCCCACGCAGAAGAGAAAATGTTGCTCCCGAAGTAGCTGCATCACCAAAGGAAGAGGAAGAGGAAAAAAAAATTAGCAATATCAGCAATGAAGAGGTGCCTCAGAACTTCAATAACAATGAAGAAACAAAGGAGATCTCTAAATTGGATGAAGTGCAGGAGATCATCGCTCCGGTAGTAGAAATTGTGCGCAAAGAAGTGCGCGAAGAACGATCTTATCAGAATCAAAATCAGCAACCCAGAAAGGAAAATTTGATTCGAGATTTTGATGGCGTGGTTGCCAATGAAGGTGTGTTGGAAATAATGCAGGACGGATATGGATTCCTCCGCTCATCCGATTATCACTACTTAGCCAGTCCAGATGATATTTATGTTTCTCCATCTCAAATTAAATTATTTGGTCTTAAGGTAGGTGATACTGTAAAAGGTCAGATCAGACCTCCAAAAGAAGGAGAAAAATATTTTGCCTTATTGAAAGTAGATAGCATCAACGGTAAGACTACGGAAGAAATTCGTGACCGTGTTGCCTTCGAATATCTTACCCCTCTTTTCCCTGAGCAAAAATTAAAACTCAGCACTACTCATGATAATCTTTCAACGCGTATTCTTGATCTTTTCGCTCCGATCGGAAAAGGCCAGCGTGGTATGATTGTCGCCCAGCCAAAAACCGGTAAGACAGTATTACTAAAAAACATTGCTAACGCCATTGCTGAAAATCATCCAGAGGTTTACTTGATCGTTCTCCTTATTGATGAACGTCCTGAAGAAGTTACCGATATGGCACGCAGCGTAAAGGCTGAAGTAATTGCCTCCACCTTTGACGAGCAAGCTGAACGTCATGTGAAAGTGGCCAGCATTGTGTTGGAAAAAGCTAAGCGTATGACCGAGTGTGGTCACGATGTAGTAATCCTGTTGGATTCCATTACTCGCCTCGCCCGTGCTTATAATACTGTTGTTCCTTCATCTGGAAAAATTCTTTCTGGTGGTGTTGATGCAAATGCATTACACAAGCCAAAGCGTTTCTTTGGCGCTGCCCGCAAAATTGAAAATGGAGGTTCGTTAACCATTATCGCTACCGCATTGATCGACACGGGTTCTAAAATGGACGAAGTGATCTTTGAAGAATTCAAAGGTACGGGTAACATGGAATTGCAGCTGGATCGTAAGCTTTCAAACAGAAGAATGTATCCTTCGATTGATGTTACGGCTTCTGGAACCAGACGCGAAGATTTGTTGATGAAGGAAGAAGAGCTTCAACGTGTTTGGATTCTCCGCAAGTTTATGGCCGATATGAATTCAGTAGAAGCGATGGAATTTTTACAAAGCCGCATGAAAGGCACACGTAACAACGAAGAGTTCTTGATTTCGATGAACGGATAAATACAAGCCGCGAGCAATTAGCCTTGAGTTGCGAGTATTCACTCGTAGCTTCAAAGCTTGCAGCTCATAGCTAACTAATCTTTTTTCTTTCTTTTCTTTTCGTGAAAGGCACCTTTAAATTCAGGGTCCTGATAACGTTTCTGCCTGTCAATTTCGCGGGCCATATCATGTGATTCCTTATACGTGGTATCCGCCACAATCACCTCTGGAGGCATCTTCTTTAAGGGAATCTTTTCACGTATGATTTTTTCAATCTTATCGATATGATATTTCTCTGTATCGGTCGCCAGTGTAATGGCCGTTCCCTCTTGAAAAGCACGACCCGTGCGACCTGTTCGATGCACATAGTCTTCGTAGACAATCGGCACATCAAAATTGATCACGTGCGAAACATTCGTCACATCAATTCCGCGCGAGGCCACATCAGTAGATACCAATATTCTCAGCTTTCCTTCTTTGAAGTCATTCATCGCATTGATACGCGTGTTCTGACCTTTATTGGAATGCACCACCTTTACAGGGCCTAGTTTTTTTCTTTCCAGAAAGTGAAATACATTATTGGCGGCATCCTTCGTTCGCGTGAAAATCATCACCCTGTTTAAATCATTGTTATGAGTGAGCAGATATTCAAGAAAACTAATCTTGGTGATGAAGTTGGGTACATAATATAATTCCTGAGATACCTTGGTAGCCACGGTGGCCTGCGGGGTCACCTCAACACGAACAGGAAATACAATAAACTCATTCACCAGTCTGTCCATCTTTTCAGGGAAGGTGGCAGAAAACAAAAGGTTCTGTCTTTTGGATGGAATCACTTCAAAGATCTTACGAAGTTGTGGCATAAAGCCCATATCCATCATACGATCGCCTTCATCCAATATCAATGTCTTGATTTGTTTTACAGGAAGCTCGTTGCGCTGATACAATTCCAAAAAGCGGCCGGGTGTTGCAATCAATAAATCAAGGCCTTTATTAATCTCTTCAATCTGTGTTTTAGGCCCTACTCCACCATAAATGGCAACGATCCGCAAATCTGTATACTTGGCTAAGGCAGCAGCTTGTGCAGCAACTTGCACCACAAGTTCTTTAGTAGGAACTAAAATAAGGGCCCGAACATCATTGCCTTGCGCATAGCGGAGTTTCATAAACAAAGGCAACAAGTAGGCAGCCGTTTTACCAGTACCTGTTTGGGCGATGCCAATGATTTGCTGCCCTCCGATGATCAGAGGAATACATTTTTGTTGAATTTCAGTGGGTTGCTGAAATCCAGATTCGGCAATTGCATCCAACAGTTGCTTATTTAGCTTAAAATCATTCCACAATGCCGAACTACTCACAATTTCTATTGGTTACCTTTACGAACTTTACAAGGTAATGAACTCTACGCTAATCACGAACGCGAAAATAGTTAATGAAGGCAAAGTCTTTGAAGGCGATGTGCTGATAAAAGGCCAATTCATTGAAAAGATTGACACGCACATTGATTATCCGGCCAACCATACAGTTGATGCAAAGGGCAATTTTCTGTTACCCGGAGTCATTGATGATCAGGTGCATTTTCGTGAACCGGGGCTCACACATAAAGGAAACATCTTTACAGAATCCAGAGCGGCTGTTGCCGGAGGTGTTACTACGTTTATGGAGATGCCTAATACTTCCCCACCGGCTTTTACACAAGCATTACTCGAAGATAAATATCAAATCGCGGCACGCACCTCGTTAGCGAACTACTCTTTCTACATAGGTGCTTCAAACGACAATCTTGAAGAGATCCTCAAGACCAATTTGAAAAATGTTTGCGGTCTTAAAATTTTCATGGGATCTTCTACCGGCAATCTTTTAGTGGATGATCCAAAAACACTGGATGGAATTTTTTCACGGTTTCCTTCTTTGATCGCCACGCATTGTGAAGATGAGCCTACGATTCGAAAAAATACTACAGAGTTTAAAGAGCGCTATGGTGAGGATATGAATGTTAAATATCACTCACAAATTCGCAACGAAGAAGCTTGTTACAAGTCTTCTTCTTTTGCAGTTGACCTTGCCAAAAAGCATGGCACTAAGCTTCACATTCTTCACATATCCTCCGCTAAGGAGACACATCTTTTTGGCAACAGTATTCCGCTTGAAAAGAAAAAAATAACAGCAGAAGCCTGCGTGCACCACCTTTGGTTTAATGATCAGGATTATGATCGGTTGGGGATGTTGATCAAGTGGAACCCTGCCATTAAAACAGAACAAGATCAAAATGAAATACTTAAAGCATTGTTGGATGATCGTATTGATGTGGTTGCGACCGATCATGCGCCACATACCCTTGAAGAGAAGGCTAGCAAATATTTTCAAGCTCCTTCGGGTGGGCCATTAATTCAACATACGTTGGTGGCCATGATGGAATTTGTTCATCAGAAAAAAATATCCATCGAAAAAATGGTTCAGAAGATGAGTCATAACCCAGCCATTCTCTTTGAAGTCGAAAAGCGCGGCTTTATTCGCGAAGGATATTTTGCAGATCTTGTTTTATTGGATCCCAATCAGCCATGGAAGGTCAATAAGAATAATATCTTATCGAAATGCGGCTGGTCGCCTTTCGAAGGAAATACATTTCATTCAGTCATTAATCAGACTTGGGTTTCCGGTCATTTAGCTTATTCCAAAGGGCAACTCCTTGAAGGCAAGTCAGGGGAAAGGCTGACTTTCCATCGACCCTAGTTTAAAATCATTTTTTGCATTTTACCAAAGCCTGCCTAACTTTGCAGTCCTAAAATGGCTTGCCAAAGGAGTAATTCTTTGGTTTGCCTTCATGGTGGATGTAGTTCAGTTGGTTAGAATGCTAGATTGTGATTCTGGAGGTCGCGGGTTCGAGCCCCGTCATTCACCCATAAAATTTAAGGCCCAAAACGGGCCTTTTTTATTTCCTCCCGCCCTAAGAATACTCTTTAACTTTTGAGTGGAAAATTTATCAGCTATAAATAAATCATTCTATCTGTGGGGCGGGACTTCGCCCCCCATGACAGCAAAGCCAAGATTTTTTAAGAAATATTTAAAACTGATTTGGTCGTTGAAAGAAGTGATCCTTTTTAATAAATTTATTTAATGATGACGTGGGAAGAGTTGCAAGACTATCCATTAGAAAAAAAGATACGTGTTCTTTATGAAGAGGCCACCTTTATAATGGCCATCCGGTATTATCGGCACAAAATAAACTTATACTTGCTTGGCAATGAGTATGTAGAGGTTTTTGTTGATCACAAAAATTCATCCATCGTCAGAATTTCTGCGTTGGACACACGTCATTCTAGAATGAAATTCTATTATGATCAGATTAAACTTCCTTTAACTCCTTAGAAAAACAGAAGGCCCCGACAAGTCGGGGCCTTCATTTTATATTTAATTTATTAGGCAGTCGCTGCAGATGACGATTCTTCTATTTTAACTTGCTGCTTTAAGGCAACTGTTTTTCTTGCTTTGTAACCGCAATAAGAGCACTGATAGTGTTTCATCAACTCACCCTCTTCGGTAAAGCTAGGCGCTTTCATTATTTCCTCTCGTGTTACTTTGAATGTCTGATAATTGCACTCAGGGCATTGAATGGCATGAAGGTGGCCTGAATATTTTTCAACTTGCTTATGTCCTGTCTCTTCGTCCAACCACACATCATAATCAACAGAAAACACATTTTCCTCTGCAATCATTCCTTCGTCTAAGTGAGCATCTTCTTCTTCCTCACTTAAGAGTTTCATTGGCTTACCTGTTTTAGGGGAAATTCTTGGCTTGTAGCGAAGTACTTTCAGGCGCTTTTCAATAAAGAAGGGATAGTAGAACTTAAGCAGGTTCTGAATAATGAGAGCTACCAGAATTCCCATCATTGCCGTTGTGAAAATTCTCACGAACACCCACAGGGTAGTTAATTCTACTACGTTAGCGTTCACAAAGAAGCAGGCTCCAATAATAAAAATGATAGTCGCTATCCATAGCGCTCTAATCTCATTACGATTAATAAAATCGTATTTGTTTTTGTTTCCACTTACAGAAGAAAGCTTGATAATGTAGCCCAGGACAACAAGCAAGCCCAATGCCCAAAATACAAAAGCAATGTTTAGCGCCAAGCTGTTCCAAGCATCATACTTGTGGGGGTCAACTGCCAATTCTAAATCATTCATGACTTTTTTTACAGTTTAATTCAGGATTTCAATTAATGGTAAGCTTCTGATTAGAGGTTTCTTTATCTTCAAATATATACAATTAGCCCGAATTTAGAATGTATTGATTAATTTTTCAAGTTTTCATTCTCAAGTTGACCCAATCAGCTTAAAATAAATTCTCCAATTTTTTCAATTGCGAGCAAATCTGATTCAATCATTACCATGTGACCCGTGTCTGGTAAAGCAAAGAAAATTGATTTTGAGCCATTAGGGGCCATTTTTTTTATAACCTCCAATGGGATGATCTCATCTTTATCTCCAGATAATATCAGTGTTGAAGAGGGGTATTTTTCTAAGAATTCCTCACGCGATGGCCTATCACGCATCGCCTTTGTGTATTCAATCAGTGCAATGACCGGAGTTTTGGCACTAATCGATCTCACCCTTTCAACTTCCGTATCAGTTTTATTATAAATATAAGGAAGTCACAAGTGTTTGAATGAATGGTTCTACCCCATTCTTAGTTACAAAATCAATAAACTTATCCCTGTTAGCCTTTCTCTCAGCCGAATCGGCAAATACTGACGAATGAAACAAGACTAATACTCTGGCCGCCATCACAAGCACGACATACCCGCCAAGAGAATAGCCTACTAATACCGGATCTTTTATTTGTTTTTCCTTTAGCCAGTTCAGTACAATCCGGGCAATAAAATCAATAGAGAAGGGATTGGCGGAAGCGGGCTTTTTCCAAATCCCGGAAGGTCAATGGAAATGACACATCCAATACAATCGGTGTCCCCTCGCCCTATTCGCGAAAAAATATATTCATTTCAAACAACAACCTTCGCTGAAACGAGCAATGAAATTACTGCTTTCACAATTCCATCAGGATCAAAACCACACTCGCGGTGAAGATCGATTTGTTCACCATGCTCTACAATTTCATCAGGAATACCCAATCTTTTTACTTCAGCTGAGTAGTTATTATCGGCCATAAACTCTAACACAGCACTGCCTATGCCACCCTGAATGCAACCATCCTCTACGGTAATTATTTTTCTAAAGGAAGAGAATACTTCATGAAGCATTTCTTCATCCAATGGTTTGACAAAACGCAGATCATAGTGTGCCGGGTTTATGCTTTGCTTTTCCAATTGCTCACAAGCCTCCACAGCGTAGTTGCCGATGTGCCCAAAGGTTAATATCGCAATACCCTCTCCATCTTTTATCTTTCTTCCCTTCCCAACTTCAATCTCTTTAAAGGCCGTGCGCCAATGGGGCATAACACCTTGTCCCCGGGGATAGCGGATTGAGAATGCCTTTTCGGTTCTGGGAAGTTGCGCGGTGTACATCAGGTTGCGCAATTCCTCTTCGTTCATAGGTGAGGCCACAATCATATTAGGTATACACCTGAAATACGCTACATCATACGCTCCATGATGTGTCGGCCCATCTGCCCCAGCAAAACCGGCACGATCCAGGCAAAAATTAACCGGAAGATTTTGAATACACACATCGTGTATCACCTGGTCATAAGCTCTTTGCATGAAAGAGCTATAAATATTACAGAAAGGAATTAGTCCTTGCGTAGCCAATCCCGCAGAAAATGTAACTGCATGCTGCTCCGCAATGCCCACGTCAAAAGCACGAGTTGGCATTTCTTTCATCATGATATTCATGGAAGAACCCGAAGGCATGGCCGGAGTGATTCCTACGATCTTTTCATTTTGCCTGGCCAGCTCTACCAACGTATGCCCAAAAACATCTTGATATTTTGGGGCTTGTGGGGTTTCGTGAACCTTCTTATGAATCTCACCAGAAATTTTATCAAAAGTGCCTGGTGCATGCCAGGTAGTGGCATTACCATTTTCGGCAGGCCCATAGCCTTTTCCTTTTACGGTAACGCAATGTAGAATCTTTGGACCCTTTATATCTTTTAGATCGCGTAGCACAGCAACCATATGATCTACATCATGGCCATCCACCGGGCCGAAGTATCTAAGATTCAGTGACTCAAAAAGGTTGCTCTGGCTAAGCAAAGTAGATTTAATACCAGTCTCCACCTTCGAGACAATCTCTTGTGCATTCTTTCCAAAGTGCGAAAGCTTGCCTAGCAAATTCCATACATCATCCTTCAGGCGGTTATATGTCTTAGAGGTGGTGATGTCTGTTAAATAATCTTTAAGTGCCCCAACATTGGGATCTATCGACATACAGTTGTCGTTGAGGATTATGAGCAGATTCGTGTCAGAAACTCCTGCATGATTCAACCCTTCAAAGGCCATTCCACCGGTTAATGCCCCATCACCTATTACTGCAATGTGTTGTTTGTCTTCGAGCCCCAGATACTTTGATGCAGTGGCCATACCCAATGCCGCTGAAACCGAAGTTGACGAATGGCCAACTCCAAAAGCATCAAATTCACTTTCACTTCTTTTGGGAAACCCAGAAATACCTTTATAAAATCGGTTTGTATGAAAACTGTCTCTTCGTCCCGTAAGGATTTTATGACCGTATGCTTGATGGCCAACGTCCCAAACAAGTTGATCGGTTGGAGTATTAAAGACATAGTGAAGCGCAACGGTCAATTCCACAACACCCAAGCTGGCGCCAAAATGACCACCATACACGGATACATTATCAATAATAAAGTGACGCAGCTCATCACATAATTGAACCAATTGAGCCTGATCCAATTTTTTGAGATCATCAGGGCTATTTATCTGCGCCAGCAGTTTTCCGGGGGTTATTAGCATTTGCTACTGGGATTTGCCATCGATAATCCTATAAACAACTTTAAAAGGTAACTGTTTTGAACGATCTTTTAGGGTTCAACAAGGGCAAATTTACGTAATTCTGCAATCAGCATGAATTTGTATGGTGATGCTCAAATTAAAAGCCCGAAAATCCTCAAATCCTGATTATTTTTGCCCTCCAATTATGATTATGGAACAAGAAAGTTTTGAAATACGCCTCCCACTTTTTGAAGGCCCTTTTGACTTACTATTATTTTTTATAGAGCGCGATGAATTAGACATTAATGATATCCCTATTTCAAAAATTACCAACGATTTTCTTGAATACATCAGGCGCCTGGAAACTTTGAATATTGAAGTAGCCAGCGAATTCATATTAGTTGCTGCCACGCTTATGCGTATCAAATCCAAAATGCTTTTACCGCGTCCGCAGCTGGATGAGAAGGGTAACGAGATAGACCCGCGCGAAGAGTTGATTAAGCACTTGATGGAGTACAAGAAATACAAATCAGTGGTTGAGCAATTCCATAAGATGGAAGAGACTGAGCTGATGAAGGAGAAACGTGGCAACCTGATGAAAGAGTTAAGGACGCTGGCCGAAGTTACCAATGTAGAGGCTGAACTTCAGGATGTAGACTTGTTTAAGCTCCTTACTGTATTTGAAAAAGTATTGAAGCGTGCCGAAGAAGAAAAGTACAAGCCGATTCACCAGGTGATCCAGTATCCTTATACTGTTGAGGGCCAGAAAGAATTTATTCTCAATCAAATAACTGTAAAACCTCGTGTCGCCTTCACTGAATTATTCGAACAAGCGCCTACGCGTATATCTTTGATTTTTAATTTCCTTGCCATTCTTGAAATGCTTGCCAATGGCTTATTGACTATTCAGGTGGGCGAAGGATTCAATAACTTTTGGGTGATGAGACCCCAGGTTGATCCTGCTCAGGTAGATTTAAGTTTATAATACTTTTTAGGCGCGCCATTTAAACGATTTGTCATCGATCGCTCTCATCGTACAAAGTATTCCATCCAGGTGATCGTATTCGTGTTGTAGCAATTCAGAAAGATCATCTTTCATTTTCCATTCGCATGGCTGCCCGTTTTCATCCAGGTATTTAATCGCTAATTCTTTATGTCTCATTACCTTCACAAAAAGATTGGGAAAACACATGCAGTCATCCCACACTTCAAACTTTTCATCACTTAGAAAAGTGAATTCGGGATTGATAAAAACAACTGGCTTATCAATGTTCATATAAATGACACGCTTCATGATTCCCAACTGTGGCGCAGCTATAGCACGACCAAAATTATACTTCGCTCGAATTTCTTCCATCACATTATGTAAGTCGGCTACCAAACCTCTTACAAGTGGAAGTTCTGATTGCAAAACAGGTGAAGAAACCTGATACAGTAATGGATGGCCGAGTAAGAGTAAGTCTTGAAGGTGCTTCATGGTTTTGACAAAACTGGTTTCAAAAAATATTAGATTATGAGGCAATTGAAATTCAACTGATTTAAAATAGTTATCACTCCTCTCAAAATAAATAAAATGCTGACCTTATCAAAAGGACCTTTGTTATCTGGTCCGGATTTTATGTGCCGATACAGCATAATAAAGAATGAAAAGATAACACGGTATCACTAACCAATAGGCAACCTGTGGATTAAAGTCTTCTGCAAGGCGCCCATATAATAAAGGAAGAACAGCACCTCCACCAATAGCCATAATCAACAAGGAGGAACCTGTTTTTGTGAATCGTCCAAGACTGCTAATGGCGAGAGGCCAGATGGAGGGCCATATTAATGAATTGGCTAAGCCCAAAAGTGAAATAAAAATCACGGATGTAATTCCTCCCGTAAATAAGGCAATCAGGGCAAAAGCTATTCCGGCAATGGCAGATAATTTAAGCGCGTGATCCTGCTTAATAAAACGAGGGATGCAAATGATGCCGATCACATAGCCTACTAACATATTCAGAATAGTAAAGCTCGCAAAGTATGTGGCCTGATTAGCGGCAACACCTTGCGAGGTGGCAAAGCCAAAAATTGTATCCACTGCAATTACTTCAACGCCAACATAAAGAAATACCGTTAACACGCCCAACAGCAAATGTGGAAATTGAAGAATGCTTTTCTTATTTGCATTAGCTGCATTGGTTGCTTCGTCTTCTTCATCAGTATCTAATTCTGGTAAGGAAGAAAAATAAATAAGCAACGCTAACATAAACAACACAATCATCATGCTGATGTAAGGAAAGATTACACGGCTTGCCAGCGCTTCCAGTTCAGTAATTCTTTCGGTCGCATTCAATGCGCTCAATTTTTGTTCGAGTAAATCTGCGTCACTTAGAATAATGGCTCCTAAAATAATGGGCGCCATCACACCGGCAATACCATTGCATATGCCCATAATGCTTATTCGCTTTGCTGCACTTTCCACAGGCCCCAACTTGGTGATGTACGGATTTGATGCTGACTGTAAAATGGTAAGCCCGGCTCCTTGAATAAACAGACCCAATAGAAACAAAGGATACCATCTTGTGAGTGCTGCTGGAATGAACAACAGCGCTCCCAAAGCCATAATGAACAAGCCTAACGACATTCCCTTTTTCGAACCTGTCTTCCTCAACACCCATGCAGAAGGAATGGCCATAATGGTGTAGGAGATATAAAATGAAAATGCAACGAGGTAGGATTCGAAGGTGGTGAGTTCACAGGCGATTTTAAGATAGGGAATCAAGATAGACCCCAGCCAGGTGACAAATCCAAATATGAAAAATAATATACCGATGATCAGGATATCTGAATTGATACCTGTGGTGATTTTATTCTTCATGAGAGTTATTCCGTTATTTCAACGCCTTTGGTAGCAGTCAAAAAAGGTGACTCAATATACTTTTGACCGGTGTGAATGCACCAGTTGCCTACGTGCCAGATGTTCAGTTTTTTAGTTGTCATGGAGATTGAATTGGGTATTTAATGCACCTATAATAGTCAGTTTTTCAAAACTAAACCAGTGCTTTTATTCTAAATACAACCCAAGTTCAATCTTCTCTTGTGAAAAGCAGTCAACGCTCTAATGTCTCCCTATTTACTATTGTTTAACAACCCCCCTGTCAAACGCACTAAGTCCACACGACTGGAAATGTTTGCATAAATGGCGAGGTAATTTTCAAGGGCCGCACGTTGATAGTTGTCTTGAACGATGCGCAAGTCAATGGCGCTCAGTGCTCCATTTTTGTAGCGCTCGTTACCAAGTTGCAGGTTCAGTTCTGCGGCTTGCAGTCGTACCTGTGCAATTTGCACCAACTGCCTGCGCAGGTTGTATAAATCAAAGCTGGCGAGCAGGTCATTCTCAAGTGATAACTTCAACTGATCGGTAGAAAGTTGAGCGATTTTTTCCTGCACCTGCGTATTCTCTACGGCTCGCCTGATTTGTCCACCATTAAATAAAGTGAAGCGCAAACCAAAGTTCGCATAGGCGCCATAACTATTACCATTAATGACTCGCGGTTTCAAAGCCGTTTCATTCACCGTATTATATACAGGGAGATTCCCATCGCGATTCACATAGCCAACCGTGTTTTCGATCGTATTGCCGGTAGCCGTTCTGAAGTTAGCATTCAACCGGTCCAGACTTCCATTCAATCCTGTGTTTAATGTAACGGTGGGCGAATAGTTGGATTCTGCTATCCGAGTTGAATTACGAACGAGCTCCTGGCTTATGTATTGATTTTTTAGGTTGGTGTTTGAGCTAAGCATTTTATCGCGAAGATCTTCATACCGATATACTTCGTTTTCGAAAGGTATTCCTTCTGTGAATACATAGGTTTTGTTGATGTTTTCATTTAACAACAAATTGAGATCGCGCAGGGTATTTTTAAGAAAAATTTCCTGTTGCAACACACTGGCCGAGTCCGTTAAATAGTTGTTTTGCTCCTGCAGCACATCAAACGTAATGGCACCTCCCAATTCTTTGCGGAGCTTCACGTAGTCATAACGCTCCTTAGAAAATTCTTTATTCTTAACTAGTACTTGCAACTGCTCTCGTTGCAGCAGCACGCTGTAATATCCCAGTATGATTCCTTGCACGGTGTTCTCCATCAAAAACCGGGCATTGCCATTGCTCAATTCTTCCAATTTATCCAATCGTTGCTTGGAGAGGCGCACAAAGAAACCATCAAATAAAGTAAACTGAACATCCAACTGACCATTCAGGTTATCTGAAATGCTTTTACCTGGCACGGCAAAGGGGTTGGCCGGCTTGCGCTGCGTCACGTTATTGGGTTGGCCTCCTATCAAATTGATGGTCGGCAACATGCCTGCCTGGCCCCAGTTATTATTGTTCTTTGCTATGTCAACATTCAGATTACCAATCTGCACATCAAAATTATTCTGCAATCCAATCTGGATCGCACGAGCCAGGCTTAATGTATCTTGTGCGTTGGATATTGAGAAGACACAGACAAAAAGTATGACGGCAAAAAAACGATTCATAGATAAAATGAGATTGAGCTTAATGAGTTGATACGTTTGCATCTTTGCTGCTGACATATGAATAAATAGCCGGGATAACATATAGTGTAAGCACCGTGGCAAACGCCATACCTCCGATTACGGCAATGCCCATCGACACACGGCTTTCTGATCCTGCTCCCAATGCTAAGGCAATTGGTAAAATTCCAAGAATAGTAGAAAGACTTGTCATAAGAATCGGGCGGAAGCGTGACTCAGCAGCATCCGTAACAGCCTCCATTAATTTCTTGCCTTGCTCTTTGCGCTGGTTGGCAAACTCCACAATCAGAATTCCATTTTTTGTTACCAACCCAATCAGCATGATGATACCGATCTGACTGAAAATATTTAGTGTTTGATTGAAGTACCACAAAGAGATTAATGCACCAGCCAAAGCCAATGGAACCGTAAACATAATGATGAGTGGATCTTTGAAGCTTTCAAACTGACCGGCCAGAATCAGATAGATAATAGCTAGCGCAATCAAGAAAGCCACATAGATACTGGAAGAACTTTCTGAAAATTCCCGTGAAGCTCCATCCAAACTTGTTGTGTAGGATTCATCCAACACTTCATCTGCAATGCGTTCCATTTCTTTGATGCCTTCACCGAGTGCAATACCGTTGGCAAGTTGTGCACTCACCTTAGCTGCTGAATAGCGATTGAAGCGATACAACTGTGGAGGACTACTTAGTTCTTCAAACGTAACCAGGTTATCCATCTGAATTAATTCTCCTCTTTTGTTTTTCACATAAAGGGTTTTCAAATCCAATGGCTCATTGCGATCAGCTCTTTCCACCTGCCCGATGATTTGATATTGCTTTCCATCCATGATGAAGTTACCAAAGCGTGAACCACTAAGTCCGAGTTGCAATGTTTGAGCGATGTCCAACACGTTTACTCCAAGGTTACGCGCCTTATCGCGATCAATCGTAATGTTGATTTCTGGTTTATTGAATTTCAAATCAAGATCAACGAATGCGAACTTTGGGCTTGCATTTGCTTTGGCCATGAAATCAGGCAATACCTTTTTCAGTTTATCAATCTCTCCTGCCTGAATCACAAACTGCAGAGGAAATCCTCCTCTTCGATCACCGATTGTTTGAGCTTGTGTTACAAATGTTCTTACTCCTGTGTACTTCCGGGCTTTTTTGGTGATATCATCAACGATCTGCTGCTGGGTACGATCACGATCTTGAGGGTCATTAAGAATCACTCTGACAAAACCTGAATTCACACCTGTTCCACCCATACCAGGAGCCGTTACACTCACCATTCCAGCGCGCTCAGGAACCTCTTCAGAAACGAAATCTGTTAGTTCCTGAACATATTTATCCATGTATTCAAAGGTGGCTCCCTCCTGTGCCTGTGCCTGAAAGCGGAATTCACTGCGATCTTCCATGGGAGCAAGTTCTGACGGCACGGTTGTACCTAAATAATAAATCAGGAAACCTGACGCAGCTATTATGACAAAGGCTAACCACCTACGCTTCATAAAACTGTTCAGTGAAGCACTATACGCATCCGTTAGTCCTGTAAAGAAAGGTTCGGTTACCCGATAGAGCCAGGGTTGAGTTGCTCTTCGCTTTAAGATTTTTGCGCTCATCATCGGTGTGAGTGTAAGTGAAACGAATGCCGAGATCGCTACCGAACTGGCAACAACCAATCCGAATTCACGAAACAAACGACCTGTGAGCCCCTGAAGAAAAATTACCGGCAAGAACACGGCAACCACAGATACTGTTGTGGAGATCACTGCAAAATAAATTTCGGTTGACCCTTTTTTTGCGGCTTCTACCGGATCTTCTCCTTCTTCAATTTTTACATAAATGTTTTCCAATACGACAATGGCATCGTCAACCACAAGACCAATAGCCAGCACAATACCCAGAAGTGTAAGCACGTTGATGGTAAAGCCAAGCATATACATGACGAAAAATGCTCCGATCAACGAAATAGGAATGGTTGCAATTGGAATTATTGTTGTGCGCCAATCGCGTAAGAATAAAAAGATAATCGCCAACACCAGACAAAAAGCGATAATGATTGTCTCCTCTACTTCAGAAATAGATGCGCGAATGTAATCTGTAGAATCAAAACTCATCTGATAGGTTACGTCTGGTGGAAGATCGCGCTGTATCTGAGCTAATTTTCCTTTAAGAAGTTCTGATATCTCAATGTTATTGGCACCGGGCTGAGCTACGATGGCTACTGCACATCCAGGCACGCCATCTCTTCTTAATATAGTCCGGTCATTTTCTGCTCCTAACTTTGCGTAGCCAACATCGCTGAAGCGAACTATGTTGTCACCATCTTCTTTGATGATCAGGTTATTAAAATCTTCTTCTGAAGTTAGCCGACCCATGGTGCGGACGGTGAGCTCGGTATTTTGTCCTTCTACACGTCCTGATGGAAGCTCAACATTTTCACGATTAACAGCCTGAAGAATATCTGACGGAGCCAATTTGAGCGAAGCCAGTTTAATGGGATCCATCCATAAACGCATAGAATACCTGCGCTGTCCCCAAATACCTACAGAACTTACTCCTGGAATAGTTTGAATACGCTCCTTAAAGTATAGTTCGGCAATGTTGGAAATTTCAAGGAGGTCTCGTTTATCACTTTGAATCGTTAAGAAGATGATGGGGCTGGAATCAGCATCTGCCTTCTCAACACGTGGAGGATCTACATCAGGTGGCAGCCGATTGAGAGCGCCTGATACTTTATCACGCACATCATTTGCTGCCGTTTCGAGATCAACACCCAATTCAAATTCCACCGTAATATTGCTTCTACCTTCCCGGCTCACGGAAGTAATTGTGCGCACACCGGGTACACCGTTCACTGCCTCTTCCAGCGGTTCGGTAATTTGTGATTCAATTACATCCGAGTTAGCGCCAACATAAGAAGTGGATACGGTGACTACGGGTGGATCAACACTCGGAAATTCGCGAACACCTAAAAATGAAAAGCCAATAATTCCAAAAAGGATAATGACTAAAGACATTACAATGGCCAGAACGGGTCTATTGATACTGGTTATTGATAAGCTTGCCATGGTTGTATTTTTTTAGTCCTCAACACTCAATCTAATTTCGAAATCTGTACATCCATTCCCTTCCGCAATTGCAAGATGCCCGTGGTGAGTAGTGTATCATTCACTTTCAATCCGGTCAAAACCTCTAATGAATTAGCTGTGCGGATGCCCGTTTCTATAAACACTTCTTTTGCCTTTCCGTTCTCCAGAATAAAAACTTTTTTACCGGCTTGTTCTGGTATCACTGCTTCAGTAGGAACCAATATTGCATTTGCCATGGACTCAAGAATTAACTCCACCTTGACAAACTGACCGGGCAATAAGTGACCACCTCTGTTCTCTGCAATCGCTCTGATTTTTAATGTTCGTGTTGCCGGATCAATACGCGGTTCAATAGCATAGACCTGTCCTTCATAGGCCTGCAGATCACTTTCAATGGTAAACCTGATTTTCTTTCCAGGAGCTACTTGCGTGCTATAACGGCCCGGAACTGCAAACTCAATTTTAGCCGGTGAAATATTGTAAAGTGTTGCGATAACCGTGCTTGGCGATATATACGCACCCTCACTTACAAAGCGCAAACCAATCACCCCATCAAAGGGTGCTTGTATTTTTGTTTTAGCAAGTTGTGTTTCCAATAGTCGAATGTCTGCCACGGAGGTATTTAACCGGTTCAATGCATTGTCATATTCTTCCTGGCTGATGGCATCCTTTTCTAAAAGTTTGCGCTGACGAAATTCGTTATCTTCATTCAGCTTGCGATTATATTTCTGTTTTTCGAGTTGAGCTTCTATCTCGTCATCATTCATTTGGATTAAGGTGTCGCCCTTGTGCACCTGCTTTCCCTCACGAAAAAAAATGGATATAATTTTTCCTGACACCTCGCTTTTCAATTCCAGTGATTCATTAGGCAAAACCGAGCCGGTTACATTGAGCTTACTATCAAGTGGAGCAGACTTAATAACAATAGCATCTACCGATAGTTTACCACCACGACCTCCTCCTTGTGCTTGCTCTGCTGCAAGCTGGGCCTCATCTTTGTCTTTAAACCAATTCATCTTTGGCAATGCGAGCAGGAATATGATAACCGCTACAACAGCAACGGTAATTAGTTTCTTTTTCATTGATTAATTGAAAATATTTGAATGGACTATTGAAAACGTTTCTTATTTCATTGAGTTGAACCACTCATGTAATTTTAACACTTGCGGAATAACCAATTCTGTTTCATCATTTCTAATTACAAAATCTGCCTTCATCATTTTTTCCTCTTGCGACATCTGATTTTTAATAATCCTTTCCACCTCTGTTCTGTCTCGATGAGGATCACGCTGCAACACTCTTTTTATTCTTAGTTTATCAGGGGCAGTCACTACAATAATTTTATCCAACGATTGATGCGATCCCGACTCAAATAACAGAGCCGCCTCTTTAAGACAATATTTCGCTTCATCTTGCTCATGCATCCAATGGTTATAATCCAAAGCCACTCTGGGATGAACTAATGAATTCAGCTTGGTTAACTTCTCAGGGTTGTTAAATGCAATCCTGCTGAGCAACTCGCGGTTAAGCACACCGTCCTCATTATATGACAATGATCCGAATTCTTTTTTGATCTGATCGATCAATATTCCGTCAGTGGTCATTAATTTTTTCGCTCGGCTGTCCGCATCATACACTGGAACTCCCAATGCATGAAAGATCTTACATATCAGGCTTTTACCTGATCCGATACCTCCTGTAATTCCTATTTGAATGGGTTGACGCATTATTGAATTAAATTGGATTAATCGATCTTTAAACTCACTGAATCGATAGAAACAACCCGTGCGTAGATGGGGAGACCAACAACCTTTGGATATATTTTATTCAATCCTTTGACAACATCCTGTACATCGAGCATTGCATTTATCTGTGATAACTTCTGCCTTAAATCTTCTCTCTGATCGGCAGGAACCTGTAATAATACTTTTACACTGTCGGTAAAGTATGACTTACGTGCCTGTGACGGATTAACCGCTTTGACTTTTATCATTGCCTCGATAATTTCAACGGGGCCTACTTCAACTTTTACCGATATCACCGGAGGATTACGGTTAATTGATTGGCTGTTAAAGAGTGGCACTTCAAGTTCATCATGAAATGATTTGCTAATCTGTTTTCCTTGAACCGGTAACACAATGGTTTCAGCTATGGAGGTAATGATACTTTTAGGTCCGTCAATCACCACCGAGTCTGGTGATAATTCAACTACGCCTGTACTTGCAAATCCTTCGCGGAATTTTACTTTGCTTAAGTCGACAGAAAGTTTAAATGTCTTTGTGATTTTTTCGTCAACGTTTGTGTACAGTGTATCCGTGACGATGTAATTGATTTGCAACCCTCCTAACTGACTTATCAATACAGGAGTTAACGCACTTGCCGTAATCTTCTTTGTCTCCATGGGTCGCTCCAGTGGGATAATCAAATCAGGAACTTTCATTCCTAATGTTTTACGAATCAAATCCCAACCCGTACCAGTAACATTTATGTTTATCTGATGTGGCAACGGACTTACTGCTACGAAGTGTTGATTATCAAATTCAAAATGAAGCGGAAACCGAATGGTTGATGTGTGGCTTTTGTTAAAAGCATTGAACAACCAAAAAATTGCAGCTGCCAATAGACATAATATAACAGCCTTCCAGTTTGTCCGGTTGAATTGAAAAAGATTCATAAAAATCCGCACGAAATTCATACCCTAACCAGAATGCCCGAATGCAATTGGGCGTTGATAAATACAAAAGCTACAAAAGCTTAGGCAGGCTTTTTTCCAGCTGCTGCTTTTGTTGAGTCCATGGAAATGGAAGCTTTTGAGAATTTTATTCTTCCTCCACGCTCCACTTCAAGAATAAATGTATCGTCTTCTATGTCTGCAATGCGACCGTGCATACCACCAATGGTAACCACATAATCACCGCGTTTAATTTCATCTACAAATTTCTTCTGATCCTTGGCTTTCTTCTGCTGCGGACGAATCATAAAAAAGTAAAATACAGCTATTATCGCGCCCATGAAGAGCAACTGCATGGTCATTCCATTAGGTTGTGCTTGTAATAAGATTGAATTCATAATTAAAAAAATTTGGGCTGCAAGTTATTCTATTAAAGCAATCATCCCAAACCCATTTAAGGATTTGGGATGACCTGAAAATTTCGATGTTATCTTACTATTACTTAACCGGACCTGCCGATTCTGCTTTCGGTGTTACCATCGCCTTAAAACGAAGAGTACTCACTTTAGGCCATGTATTAGCAGTAACTGTTATCGTTTTATTAGCTATACCAGGCTTTCCATTGCTATCAAACTCGGCTGTAACAAAACCCGTTCCTCCCACTGCAATCGGCTCTTTAGTCCATGTAGGCACTGTGCAGCCACAGGATGGTTGTGCATTTTGAATAATTAAGGGAGCCACACCGGTATTGGTAACTTTATAGGTATAGCTAACTTTTTGACCTTCCATGATCGTTCCGAAGTCATGATCCGTTCTCTCGAAATTTAATACTGGTAGCGGCCCATCAGGCTTTTGCTCAGGGGCAGCATCGGGTATTGCAGTGGGTGTAGGGGCAGTTGCGCTTTTGTTCCCTTCAATTTGTGCAAGACGGCTCTCCAATTCTGCAATTCGTTTTTCAGACGCACGGTCTTTACAGCTCATGATTAAAACGGCCAGAGCTAATACAGACATTAATTTTATTCCAACTTTCATATCTTTTGATGTTTAATGTTTTCGGTGACTAAAGGGTTGCAAAACTAAATGTAACACAGGTGTTTTTCTATTTTCCGATGATGATTAACAATTTGTTAACTGTTCTTGGTTCCACGGATTTGCTCCAAAAGTTCGTCTACATCATCCAGCAGTCGCTGAGCTTTATCTTTCGCTTCAGACACTACTTTTTGACCTTGCGACTTGGCCTCGGTGGTGAGTGGTGTTTCCTTTCCGGAAACCACATCGGCTAAAAAATCTTCGAGGATCTTTTTATACTTATCCAGTTGAAAGGAAAGTTTCTCTCTAGTATTTGTGCCCTTGTCGGGAGCATACAATATTCCTAAAATTGCTCCTGCTGCTGCTCCTGCAAGGAAAGCCATCAATGCATTACTTCCTTTTTTGCTCATAGCTATAAATTTATAGGCTGCAAAGATACGGTTTCAGACTCTAAAATAATAGAATTCCGTATGGCCAAACCTCAAAGTTAATACTGTTATTTATTATCGATAAGTCCCCGGCCACTTTTCTTAATATCACCCGATTCTTTCATGGATTTAGAAATCACATCCAGAATTCCATTAATGAACTGTCTGCTTTTTGGAGTACTGTATTCTTTGGTGAGTTCAATGTATTCATTGATCGTAACCTTCACAGGTATGTTAGGAAAATGAATCATTTCAGCGATCGCCATTTCAATAATCAAACGATCGGTGAGTGGCAGGCGGTCTACCTCCCAATTTTTGGTGTTTTTGGCAATCAGCTGCTTATACTTTTCATCTAATTCAATGGTATTCTTAAACAGTTTTTCAATGAAGTTTTTGTCATCTTCCCAATCCAACGAAAGTTTTTGAATTTCTATTTTCCCATCCGCGAATGATTTGATGGTTTTATCAACGAGGCTGCGAACAATAACTTTATCCTCTGCCCAACGGATGTCCTGTTCTTCAAAGAAATCATTAATCGGCCCTGCGCCCAAAATTAGTTTGCGCACCAAGTGACGAATTAAATCCTTCTGGCTTTCCTCATCCGTCTTATTTGCGGCAATAAACTCCAAATAGGTTTCATCGTCTTTGATAATTTCGCGGAACCAACCCCTAACCTTATCCCTATTTTTCTGCCAGCCAGAATCTGATCGAAGCAATTGCTTATTCAACTCCTCATTTTTTGATATTGCTGTTATCCATAGGTGATTTACAAAATTGGAATGGTTCACTTTTTTTTCAGCAGCGGCTAATTCAGCAAATTCGGTGAGCAGGCTGAGCACGCTGTGATAGAGCGAAGAAAGTCTTTCTATTTCGAGCACGCTATTTTTTCCAAGAAAGTCCTGATCCTTTTTAACCTGCTGATGATAGATGCGCAGAGCTTCTTCCGCCACCTTGCCTACCTTCTCATCAACTTCCCTGGATGGAGCTTGTCCTTTATAAATTTTGTCAAAAAACTGAATGGCTTCTTTTTTTTGCTTTCTCAGAAGATCCTTGTCTTGCACCTCCATGGAGTTTAAGTTGGGAGAGAAGCGCTCATCGATTAAATCATGAGCCAGCGTATGGTTGGCTTCCTTGCATTGATCAAAGGCAAAAAGAGTTTGCATGATTTTGATCCGGAGGGTGCGTCTGTTAAGCATGTTGAAAGAACGTAGTTAATAGACGCAAAATTACACTTCCAAACTGAAAGTAGAAAAAGATGCCTCTCCTAGGATGAAAAAGGGGCATTCCTTTAATCAGCGTGAAATCTTCACTTTGCCAATTTCAGAAATTCTTTTTTCTGCCAAATGAATGGCTGCTTCCTGTCCTTTGATCTTTCTTTTTAGGCTTCGAACAAACCGGTGCTCAGGTTTTTCAAATTCTTTAATCTTCATGGACATTTGTTTTAGGTGGATTAACTACTTTTGTTCGCTCGCTCATTAATATTTCAACGTTTCAAACGATTGCAGCAACAATATCAACTTCTTGCGTGTTACTTGACATTGGCCTCAAATTATTCTCACAAAAGCCAGATTGGCGAAACAATTATCCTTCATGAAGGAACTCAAATACCTTAATAAATATCTACTGAAATACAAGTGGCACCTGATCCTGGGGCTTGTATTTGTGATTATCTCCAACTTGTTCAAGATATATCCAGCACAAATGGTGCGCTATTCGATCGACCTGGTGGTTGACAACATTAGAGTTTACCGCTCTTTTACCGGAAGCGAAATTCAACGTGATTTCTTCACGATTTTTGCACGAGGCATTTTACTATACGCGGTGTTGATTTTAGTAATGGCTCTTTTGCATGGCGTGTTTCTTTACTTCGTCAGGCAAACCTTGATTGTCATGAGCCGCCTGGTAGAGTATGATTTAAAGAATGAAATCTTCCAACACTACCAGACTCTTCCGCTTAGTTTTTATCGCAGAAACAATACTGGCGATTTGATGAACCGCATCAGTGAAGATGTTGGGCGTGTGCGCATGTACCTCGGGCCATCCATCATGTACGGCATGCAGCTGGTGACCTTGTTCATCATGTTGATACCGATGATGTTTGCGATCAGTTCCAAGCTGACCTGGTATGCACTCGTTCCTTTGCCTGTTCTTTCGCTCAGTATATTTTATGTGAATACCATCATTGAACACCGGTCGGAGGAAATTCAGAAGAGCCAATCAAGACTAAGCACGTTTGTGCAAGAGGCCTTTTCAGGAATACGCGTGCTTAAATCATTCACGCGCGAAAATGAGTCGGTGAAAAATTTTACAAAAGAAAGTAATGAGTATAAGAGGCAATCATTAAAGCTCACACGGGTGCAGGCCTTATTCTTTCCACTGATCATGGGATTAATTGGATTGAGCACCATTCTTACCGTGTATGCTGGAAGTGTGGAGGTAATCAACGGCTCTCTGACTTTCGGTAACATTGCAGAATTTATTATTTATGTAAACCTGCTTACATGGCCGGTGGCCTCGTTAGGTTGGACGATCAGTTTGGTACAACGTGCTGAAGCTTCTCAAAAAAGAGTCAATGAATTTCTGAAAACAAAAACGGACATCATTTCAGAAAAGAGTCTTACCCGAGATATCAAGGGCAAGATTGAATTTGACAAAGTGTCGTTTGTTTATCCTGACACAGGCATTCAGGCACTAAAAAATATCTCATTCAAAATTGAACCAGGTGAATCACTTGCGATTATTGGAACTACCGGATCAGGTAAGAGTACGGTATCGAATCTCATCAGTCGTTTGTACGATGTCACCGAAGGTCAGATCAGGATTGATGATATCCCATTGAAAGATTATGATCTTCATAATCTAAGAAGCCAAACCGGGGTTGTTCCACAAGATGTTTTTCTGTTTAGCGATACCATCTTCAATAACATCGCCTTTGGTCTTGACAAGCCTGATGAAAACAAAGTGATGCAGGCTGCCAAAGACGCAGATGTGTTTGCCAACATTGTTGCTTTCCCGTTAGGGTTCAATACCCGTGTGGGTGAACGTGGCATCACACTTTCTGGTGGGCAGAAGCAACGTGTGTCTATTGCACGCGCAGTAGTGCGCGAACCTAAAATTTTAATCTTAGACGATGCATTATCAGCCGTAGATACAAAAACAGAAAACACCATTCTCAATAGCATGAAACGAATCATGGAGAATCGCACGAGCATCATTATTTCACACCGGGTTTCTTCCGCTAAATTGGCCAACAAGATCATCGTGCTTCACGATGGAGCGATCATCGAAGAAGGAACACATGAAAATCTATTGATGAGAAAAGGTGCCTACCAGGAGTTATATGAAAAACAGATGCAGGTAGATGAAGTTGAATAGGGAATTCTGAGATTAAAATACATAACGCAGACCAACGCCACCCTGAAACCTATTGTAGCCTGGATCTAACCCAACATCATAAAACCACTCTACTTCAATAAAAGCAGAAATGGGGATTGAAAAATAGGCATATTCAAATCCCAACACGGCCACAGGGCCATAGGTAAAACGGTTTTGACTGAATGTGCCCACTTGTGTTGCCCCTGATAAAGCATCGGTATACAGGTATTCATATTTAATGTTTGCGCTTCTCCACTGCCATCCTAACCCGGTATAAACCTGAAGGCCTTTGGATATTTTTTCAGCATCCCATTGATAGAGGAATTTGCCCTCCAAAAATATGTTCGATGTAACCTTATGAGACAGATGTTGCAGGCTTTCATTAGACATTAACGAATCGGGCATATAATCCATGAAGCTATTGCGATAATATTCATTGTATAAACCGCTGGCTGTTTTTCCGGCATCCAGTGAAAAAGCCAGACTTCTACTTGCATAAAATTTATAGGTGAGCGCCATCGGATCCCCCAGTTTAATACCTATTCCCTGATAGGGATATCGCCTGTCATCAAAAATGGGACAAACAACAGAAGCTTTATTGGGTCTGGACTTTTGAGTGTGCGGAATTCGGGTGTTCGCGTACTTGCTTGATTGGGCATGACCATACTGTGTCATGCATAGACCGGCAATCATTAAAAGCAGGAATACTTTTGAAAAACGCATCAAAGCAAATATAACTCTTTTGTCTGAACGATTAGACGAGCCGTTGTTACAAGAGTTAAACGTCAGATTACTTCTTTGTATTGCATTTTATGAAGTTGGGCGTAATGACCTTCCTGTACTAAGAGGGCCTCATGCGTGCCTTGCTCTTTTATTTCTCCGTGATCCAACACAATAATTTTGTTTGCCTTCTGTATGGTCGATAACCGATGCGCAATAACAATGGACGTACGGTTACTCATCATATTGGAAATTGCTTCCTGAATCATTTCTTCTGTCTCACTATCTACCGAAGAGGTGGCTTCATCCAGCACCAGAATTTTAGGATCATATACCATGGCTCTGATAAAAGACAGGAGTTGCCTCTGCCCAACGGATATCGTGGACCCGCGCTCCATGACATTATAATTCAAGCCTCCCGGCAAACGGTCTATAAATTTGCGGGCGCCCACCATATCGGCAGCATGCAAAATCATTTCATCCGTTACGTCTGTATTGCCGAGTGTGATGTTATTACGAATGGTATCGCTAAACAGAAATACATCTTGTAAAACAAAACCAATATTTTTGCGCAAGCTAGCCAGATCATACTCTTTAATATCCACTCCATCGATGCGAATACTGCCTCTGTTTATTTCATAGAAGCGGTTTAACAAATTAATGATGGATGATTTTCCTGCTCCGGTGGCACCTACCAACGCAATGGTTTCTCCCGGTTTGATTTGCAGGGTAATGTCTTTTAGTACATAGTCGGCCTCATTATAGGCAAACCACACATGGTCAACTGAAACTTCACCTTTTATATGATCCGTTTTGTGAGTACCGTTGGTCATGATGTCGGTCTTGTCATCCAGCAAATCAATGATACGTGATGTGCTGACAATACCCATTTGCAATGTGTTGTACCGATCTGCTACCATACGTATAGGACGGAAGAACATCTGGATGTACATGATGAATGCCGTGAGCTTTCCTACAGTAATTCCGGTTTGTTCAAAATGGATAACGCCTTTCGCACCGTACCAAACGAGTAAGCCAATACCCATGGCAGCAATAATCTCGGCTACCGGATAGTACACGGAATAATATAATACGGAGCGCAAGTTTGAATCGCGATGCTCTTTGTTGATCTCATCAAACTTTTCAAATTCTTTTTTTTCACTACCAAATATCTGCACCATGTTCATCCCGGTAAGATGCTCCTGCACGAAGGAATTCAGGTTGGCAACAGCATTGCGCACATCATTGAAGGCCACTTTTATTTTTTCTTTAAACACATAGGTGGACAAGAGCATGAGTGGAATGGTGGAAAGTGAAACCAACGCCAACCGCCAATCTTCATAAAACATGAATGCGAGAATGAATACAATCTGAAGAAGATCACCTGCCATAGCAGCAAGACCTTCAGAGAAAACATCCGCCAAAGTTTCTACATCAGAAATGGTTCGTGTCACTAATCGCCCAATGGGAGTTTTGTCAAAAAACTTCAATCGCAGGCTAATGATGTGTTCATATAGTTTGATTCGAATATCCCGAATCACAAATTGACCGATGCGACCTGATATATACGTATGTCCATACTGTGCTACCGACTGAATTACCATCAAAACTAACAGAATGATAATAACATTAACCATGCTCCAGTATTTGCCAAGGGCCACATGTTCGTCCAATGTATATTGAATCAGCTTGGCACGCACCGGAGTAAGGAAGCCAAGAAATACAGTAAGAAAAACTACGATGTAAAATCTTCCCTTGTAGGGTTTTACAAATTGCATGATGCGGCCAAGCACCTTCCAATCAATGATATTTCCGCTTTTTATTTTTTCCTTTTCCATTCCATATCCTCTACTTAGCAGAGGACCTCTTAATTAAATATTGATTTTGGATACTTCACATGAGTCAGATACAAACCTTCCGGTGGAGCGTTCATGCCTGCTTTCCTTCGGTCTTTGCTTTTCAAGATTTCCTGAAACTGCTTTATCGTTAGCTTGCCATTACCCACATCCAACAATGTTCCAACAATGGCCCTTACCATACCCCTCAAAAAACGATTGGCCGTGATCGTAAAAACCAAAACATCACCCTTTTGATTCCACGTGGCTTGTTCAATGACACAAATAAAGTGATTCACATCGGTTTTTACTTTACTGAAACACTCAAAGTCATGTTCGCCTATCAATAACGTAGCTGCACGCTCCATGGTTGGAACGTCCAGTTCGCGAAAGAAATAATGAGCATAACCCATCAACAGCGGATCCTTCACACGGGTAATTTTATATTGATAGGAGCGCTCAATCGCATCATAGCGAGCATGAGCATCATCTTTAACCGGACAAATTTTTCTGATTGCAATGTCCTTGGGAAGAAAGGCATTCATGCGATGAACCAGATCAGAAAGCTTAACTTCCTTTTCAATATCAGCATGAAAGAATTGCTGAACACAATGTACGCCTGTGTCTGTACGGCCACTTCCAACAATCGAAATTTCTTCTCTGAATAATTTACTCAACGCATCCTCCACTACTTGCTGCACCCCAATAGCATTCTTCTGATTTTGCCAACCGTGGTAGTGGGTGCCGTTGTAGCTGATTTCGAAGAAGAATCTCATCTGTTTGAATAGTATGCAATAGGCAATTGACAATAGGCAATTGACAAGGAGCCATTATGATAAAAATAATTTTGCCTATTGCTTACTGCCAATTGCCTACTTATTCTTGAATTCCATAAAAAGGATATCCCATTCATAATTATCTGATCATTTCATAAATAACTGCCGCCCCTTGCCCAACTCCAACGCACATGGTAGCTACACCATACTTCACATTTCGTTTTTGCATTTCATGAATCAGCGTTGCGCTAATGCGCACGCCACTGCATCCCAGCGGATGACCGATGGCTATGGCCCCTCCATTTACATTTACGATGGAAGGATCTAAATTCAAATCGCGTATGCAGGCAATGGATTGTGATGCAAAAGCTTCATTGAGTTCGATCAATCCGATATCTGAAATTTTTAGACCGGCACGCCTCAATGCTTTTTGTACAGCGGGCACCGGACCTACACCCATATAAGCGGGCTCCACTCCAGCAACAGCCATGGATGCTACACGAGCTATGGGTTTTGTATTTGATTTTTTTATAAACTCTTCACCAACAATCAGGCATGCAGCGGCACCATCGTTAATGCCCGAAGAGTTACCGGCTGTTACCGTGCCCTTTTCTTTGAAGGCCGGTTTTAACGATGCCAGTTTTTCAAGCGATGTTTCGCGAGGATATTCATCTTGCCTAAACTCAATACTGTCCTTTCCTTTTTGAACCGTAATAGAAACCAATTCCTCCTTAAACTTATCCGCCTGGCTGGCCGCAAAATATTTTTGTTGTGATAAGAGTCCGAATTGATCCTGCTCTTCTCGACTGATCTTCCATTTCTCAGCCACATTCTCTGCCGTTTCTCCCATTGAGTAGGGGTGATACAACTTCGAAAGTTTTGAATTCACAAATCGCCAACCAATGGTTGTATCATACACTTCTGCTTTGCGCGAAAAAGCTTCATCCGCTTTGGCCATCACAAACGGGGCGCGGCTCATACTCTCCACGCCACCGGCTATGTAACAATCACCGTCCCCATTCAACACTCCGCGTGAAGCATCCATGATCGCCTGCAACCCGGAAGCGCATAAACGATTTACGGTAACTCCTCCGATCTCTACGGGTAATCCGGCCAGCAACAAAGCCATGCGCGCTACATTTCGATTATCTTCGCCAGCTTGGTTAGCGGCACCAAACACGACATCCTCAATTCGTTTTGGATCTACATTCGGATTTCTTTCCAGCAACTTTTTAATCACCCAAGCAGCCAGATCATCAGGTCTCACGGAAGCAAGAGTGCCTCCATATTTACCAACCGGAGTACGAAGTATATCAATGATGTAGGCAGATTTTGTCATATAAATCTCAGGTTGAGTGTCAGTCAACAACTACATTTTAGTAGTTTTGCGCGAGCAAGTTAACGCAACCCTTTTATGTGGCAAAGAATACAAACGTTGTTTCTCGTATTATTAGTGGCCAGCATGGCTGTGAGCCTTTTCTTACCTATTTGGAAACTGACAGAAGGAACAAAAGAATTTCAACTATATCCTCTTCATTTCACGACTATTGAAAATGGTGAACAAATCACCACTTATTTCCCCTACAGCATTACTGCCATTTTAATGGTAGCAGCGGCCACCATCGGCATCATGGAAATGCGAAGATTTGATAATAGGATTATTCAGATAAAACTAGGAACACTCAACTCTCTTATTTTAGCAGGAGTTATGATTTGTATTGTCATCTTTTATAATAGTGTAACCAAAGAGTATGGCTATAATCGCTTTGGATTGGTGATGTGGATTACCTTTTTCGGTGTAGCCTGCAACTGGCTTGCCCTACGTTTCATCCGCAAAGATGAAAAACTGGTGCGCGATTCTGATCGGATACGGTAAACATTCCCTTCCCTTATTTGTTTTTAGAGCTTTACAATTATATAAACTATGGCTTTAACTAAACTTGGACCCAACGATGCAAATACTGTGGGTGACCTTCCTGCTATTGGCTCATCTGCTGTTGATTTTACATTAACAGCAACCAACATGAAAGACGTGAGCTTTAAAGATTTTGCAGGAAAAAATGTTGTGCTCAATATTTTTCCAAGCGTTGATACCAGCACCTGCGCAACTTCCGTCAGAGAGTTTAACAAGCGTGTAGCTTCTATTGATAATACCGTAGTGTTATGTATCTCAAAAGATCTGCCTTTTGCACAGAAAAGATTTTGTGGTGCCGAAGGAATTGACCGTGCTATTACACTATCTGATTTTCACGGTCGCGGATTTGGAAAAAACTACGGAGTAGAACTGGTGGACGGAGGCTTTGCCGGCTTGTTCGCCAGAGCGGTTATTGTGATTGATTCTACTGGAAAAGTACAATACACCGAACTCGTTCCTCAAATTGGCCAGGAACCAAATTATGAATCTGCGTTGAGGGCAATCTAACCTTACCTCAATCTCTCTTCTGTCGGACAGTAAAGATTGTTTGCCTTTAACATTATTTTAAAACCCTTTCCGTAATGGAGAGGGTTTTGTTTTTGTACCCACCACTTTTTCAAGTACCTTTTCAAACCCAAACCGGTTAACTATGAAAAGATATTTACTACTCTTCCTTACCTCTCTTATTTCCCTTAGCCTTTGGGCGCAAACTTCTACAAAATATTATCTCACTGCCGACCGTGTTTTTGATGGTGAAGATATGCACGAAGGGTGGGTGGTGATTACGGAAGGTGATAAGATTATCGCTGCAGGTCCGAAGGAAAAAGTGAAAGAACCAGCAGGTGCAACAAAAATTAATTTTCCAAACTCAACATTAACACCAGGCTTGATTGAAGGCCACTCGCATTTACTACTCTATCCCTACAATATTACTGATTGGGATACTCAAGTACTGAAAGAAACAGATTCATATCGCACTGCACGTGCTACTGTGCACGCAAAAAATACACTCATGGCAGGCTTTACATCTGCACGTGATCTTGGCACCGAAGGAGCAGGGTACTCTGATGTTGCTCTTAAGCGCGCCATTAATGAAGGCATCATTCCAGGACCACGTCTGATGGTTGCAGGACGTGCTATTGTTTCTACGGGTTCTTATGGACCGAAAGGGTACGATCTTGATCAGGAAATTATGCTAGGAGCCGAACCTGCAGATGGAAATAATTTAGTCCGTGTAGTGCGTGATCAGATTGGCAAGGGTGCCGACTTCATAAAAATTTATGCGGATTACCGTTGGGGAATTAATGGTGAAGATCAACCTTCTTTTACTCTTGACGAATTAAAACTGATCAATGAAGTAACACGCAGCAGCGGTCGTGTGATGGTATGTCATGCAAAATCCAAAGAAGCAATCAGGCGTGCTGTGTTGGCAGGAGCTGAGACAATCGAACATGGTGATTTCATTGATGTGGAAATTGGCAAGCTGATGAAAGAACACAATGTGACCTACATCCCAACTGTTTCTGCGGTAGATGTAATCTCACAATATCGGGGATGGAAAAAAGGAGTGACGCCCGAACCTGCCAATGTCACCAACAAGAAGAAGAGTTTTAAAGAAGCACTTGCCTCTGGTGTAACTATCGGCATGGGTGGCGATGTAGGTGTGTATCCTCACGGTGAAAATGTGTTGGAGATGGAATTGATGGTGGAGTATGGAATGAAAACCTATGACGTATTGAAAGCCGCGACTAGCGTAAATGCCAGAGCTTTTCATCTAGATAATCAGGTGGGTTTTGTAAAAGAAGGATTGAAGGCGGATTTGGTGATTGTAACTGGTGATCCATCCAAAAATATTTCTGACCTGCGCAAAGTAAAGTTTGTGATGAAGGATGGCGTGGTGTATCGGAATGATAAATAGAAATTGTAAATTGTACTTAAATAATTTGAACCACGAAGGCACCAAGACACTAAGTTCCACGGAGTACTTTGTGATTCTTTGTGAACTCCGTGCCTTAGTGGTTTAAAAAAAATAAAACTGATATGAATCGTAAACAAGCATTAAAAACTATTGCAGCCACAGCCGTCAGCGCGGTAGCATTACCTCAAATTGCAAAAAGCATGAATGAACTTCCTGCCGAATTAAAAAATAATATCAACCACTCCGTATGCCAGTGGTGCTATGGGTCTATCCCTCTTGAGGAGTTAATTATTGCTGCAAAAGGAATTGGATTAAAATCAGTAGAACTTTTAAGAGTTAATGAATGGCCGATGGTTAACAAGCACGGACTAACCTGCGCCATGGGATATGTATCTTCTCTAGGTCTTGACAAAGGATTCAATAATCCCTCCCTTCATGAACAATTATTGAAAGATTATGCCACTAACATCCCCAAAGCTGCTGATGCGGGTTTAAAAACGGTCATCTGCTTTAGCGGCAACTCCAACGGGCTAAGCTTGGACAAAGGATTAGAAAATTGTGCAAGAGGCCTTGACCCTGTTTTAAAAGTAGCTGCCCAGTATAACATCAACGTCAGTATGGAACTTCTCAATAGCAAAGTTGACCATAAAGATTACCAATGCGATCATACCGAATGGGGAGTGAAGCTTTGCGAAAAAATAGGTTCATCAAATTTTAATTTGCTATATGATATCTACCACATGCAAATTATGGAAGGAGATATTATTGCAACAATCAATAAGTATTCAAAATATATTGGCCACTATCATACCGGAGGTGTACCCGGAAGAAATGAAATTGACGAAACGCAGGAACTCTACTACCCAGCCATCATGAAGGCCATTGTTGATACTGGCTTCAAGGGATTTGTTGCACAGGAGTTTATTCCGAAGAGGCCGGATAAATTGGCCTCATTGAAGCAGGGTGTTGGAATTTGTGATGTTTAGGATTTAGATCCTGAAATCTAAATTATTCAATCACAAATACCTGACCTTTACCTCCGGCAGCTATTACAAGCGATCCTTTTCTTGACTTTCTTACCACATGTAATCCTTTTTCATCAGAAAATGGTTTCCAGTTGATACCATTGTCAAATGAAATATCTATGCCAGATGGACCGACTGCAACCAGGGTATTTCTTTTTATGGGTTCCACACATTCACGATATCCGCGCGTAGGTGAATTTGGCGTAAACCAATGACTTCCTTCAGTAGGCGAGTAAAAATTGTGATTGAAGGCCAAGGACTCTTTCTTATAGTTACCACCTACAATTATGATTACGTTTCTGTTTTTTACAAAAGAAAATATTCCCGTGGTGCTTTCTCCTTGCACCATGGGTGCTTTAATACTTGACCAACTCAAGCCTTTATCTTTTGAAATCCACAATCTTGAAACTACACCACCTGTACTAATCATGACCTGGTTACTATTGATGCACCGAATGCCCGTGCCGCTGGCTGCGAAAGATGCTTCCCCTTTTTCAAGCTTTGGACCATTGATTTCATTCCAGTTAACCCCACCATCAGTCGTATGTAGTAATAGCATCTTCCCATCGATTGGGTCGCCATAGATCATTCCTTCTTGATCATTCCAAAAATCAATTCCATCAAAGAAGGCATCCGGATGAGTCTTTGTGTAAACCGGGTTCCATTTTTTTCCGCCATCTGTTGTAAGGAGAATATGTGCTGGCGAGCCTGCGTTTGCTATCACCGCGCGTTGATCATCAAATGCATAGAGTGATCTGAATTCAGATTCTTCAAATCCCGCTACCTGATTAAAACTCCAGGTTAGTCCACCATCGATAGTGCGGCCTACCCAGCCCTGACTTCCGCTTAACCAGGCTACCTTATTATTTACTACTGAAAGACCCCTGAAAGAAGATGAAATGTTTGTCTCCGTTTTCTTCAATCGATAATCTTGAGCAAAGAGAAGGGAAGTTGTGAGGCACAATAACAATAGGACAAGTGCTTGATATTTCATCGTAACATCGGCTAATGACCAACAAAAGTGTTTTGAATATAAATATTAAATTTATTTCAGGCGATTTCCCTTCCCAATTAAAAAAATTATTCATGCACATAATCTACGGGTCGTTTGTGCTTCCATCGCTTGTGGCTCCACAGCCAATATTCAGGTTTGGCAATGATGTCCTTCTCTATAAGGTGATTAATTGCTTTTGTTATCTCACCATACCCAGTCATTTGAGGTTCTTCTATGGCATCCGAAAACTCAAACGAATAATATCCGCGTTTTACTTTATTAATGCGGCCGTAGAGAACGGGGTAATTATATTCTTTAGCATATTTTTCTGCGCCAAAAATCATAGCCGTATCCTGATTAAGAAATGTTGACCAATAGCAATTGGTTGACCTGCCAGGAAATTGATCAACGCCAAGAATAATCACCCTCAGACAATCGGTTTTCTCAAATTCTTCGCGAGACGCTTTCGTGGAAATCATTTCTAAACCATACTTGCTTCTTGATGATCGCATCTTCTCATCAAAGAATTTATTACTCAGTGGCTTGTAAAGGGCCACCGCTTTATGCTTAATGGGAGCATCAATGGCCACGGCAAACAATTCCCAATTGTTATAATGACCTCCTGCCAGAATTACACTTTGACCTTGATCAAAAAATCGATCAATATACTCTGGATTGATAACTTTCATTCGCTGCTTTACTTCCGCTTCTGAAATGCTGAAGCCTTTAATGCTCTCCACAACCAAATCGCACAGGTGCCTATAGAAAGCTTTGACGATTTGCAGATGCTCCTCGCTCGTTTTATGAGGGAAGGAGTTAGTAATATTTTGAAGGACTACCTTCTTCCGATATCCAACCAACTTGTAAATCACCACATACAAGCCATCAGAAATGAAATACAAAACTGGATAGGGTAAGTAAGAAATGGGGATCAATATCCCATAGAAAAAGAGAAGATTTAAAAACTTCATGGATGCGTGTGCAATCCAAAGATGGTAAATAAACTTCAAAAGCTACTGGCCTGATCTCCTAGTTGAGTGCACACTTGATAAGCGGCAGATTTATGATTTTAGATCAGGGGGTTTTAAATTAAAATTTTCCTTACCGAAAAGTATGCTTCCTATCGAATCAACCTCACCCGCGCATCATCGGCATGAATGTTCACTTTGGCATTGCCATTAGCAAGGGTTAAGCGGGTTCTGTCTTCTGATTTCTCTACCGTATCAAACTTGCCTTCGGCAATTACTCTGGCGTCATCGTGGCGTATGTCAAACTTTCCACCGCCACCCAACACAGTAAAGGAGATCAGCCCGTCCTGAGCATCGATATAATAATCTCCATTTTCACTCAATGCTGTTTCTATTACAAAATCACCATCATCAATATCAGCCATAATCTTTTCAAATGAAGCACTCTTAATAACGATATCCGCATCATCGGCATCCACCTCTAATGTTCCTTTTCCGGTGTCCATGCGAAGGTCACCATCATCAAGACGAATTTTAAAATTGCTTCCCAAACAACCCGCGAGTTCGACATCGGCATCATCCAGATCAAGTTCGAT
>JANOUH010000153.1:0-17140 GCA_031416795.1 Cytophagales bacterium
CAGTAAGGATTTTTAATTATTTATGAGTTGGCGCTTCCAGTAACACATCGGCCACACCAGCTCCAGCTGGCACCATCGGAAACACGTTGTCTTCTTTTCCCACCACTACTTCCAAAAAGTAAGGTGTTTCTGACTGCAACATCTCTTTCAAAGCATCTTGCAAATCTTCACGCTTCTCTACTTTCCTTGCGGGAATGGAATACGCTTCGGCCAGCTTTACAAAATTCGGGTTCACCATTTCAGTAAACGAATAACGCTTGCCGTGGAAGAGTTGCTGCCATTGGCGCACCATGCCTAAAAAGTTATTATTCAATACTAAAATCTTCACCGGGATTTTGTACTGCATGATCGTGCCCAATTCTTGTACGGTCATTTGATAACCGCCATCACCAATAACAGCCACAACCTGTTGAGTGGGTATCGCGAGCTTTGCTCCCATCGCAGCCGGCAATGCGAAACCCATCGTGCCAGCACCACCTGAGGTAACATTGGTGCGCGGATGTTTAAACTGATAGTAACGCGATGCAATCATCTGATGCTGTCCCACATCCGTTACTAAAATGGATTCCCCATTCGTTTGATTAGAAAGATGATTGATTACTTCTGCCATCTTTATTTCACCGGTCGAGTTAAACTCATGGTGAACTACCTTTTCATGTTCCTCTCTATTTAAGGCGCGGAAACTTTCCATCCACTCCGAATGCGAATTAGGCTGAACCAAATTAATTAATGAACCCAATGCTTCCTTTGCATCGGCATGAACAGCTACATCTGCTCTGATGATTTTGTTGATCTCGGCTTTATCAAGTTCAATGTGAATGACCTTCGCTTGCTTCGCATACTTGCTTACGTTGCCCGTTACACGATCATCAAAACGCATTCCTACTGCAATCAATACATCGCATTGATTGGTGTTTACGTTTGGTCCGTAGTTACCATGCATTCCCAAATAGCCCACATAGTTTGGATGATTGGTAGGGAAAGCCCCCAGGCCCAACAATGTACTCGCCACCGGTATGCCCGTCTTTTCAGAAAAGGCTATCAATTCCTTTGATGCACCTGAAAGTAAAATTCCCTGGCCTGCTAATATATATGGCTTCTTCGCTTGATTAATTAAAGCAGCCGCTGCCTCAACTTCGCTGATCTGTAGTTGCGGCTTTGGTTTATACGTTCGGATGCTTTCACACTTTTTGTATTCCGCAAACTCAAACAATTCATTTTGTGCATTCTTGGTGATGTCGATTAACACCGGGCCTGGCCTGCCCGTAGTGGCAATGTGAAATGCTTTCGCCACAGCACCAGCAATATCTTTTGCTTCGGTTACTTGTATGTTCCACTTAGTAACGGGTATGGTGGTATTTATCACATCAATTTCCTGAAAGGCATCAGTACCCAACAAATGTGCGAACACCTGACCGGTGATACACACCAATGGAGTTGAGTCAATCAACGCATCGGCTAAGCCCGTTACCAAATTAGTTGCCCCTGGACCTGACGTTGCAAACACAACACCAGGCTTACCAGATACCCGGGCAAAACCTTGTGCTGCATGAATTGCACCTTGTTCGTGGCGCACCAGTATATGTGTAAGTTGATCGGCATAACCATACAGTGCATCGTACACCGGCATGATCGCTCCACCGGGATAACCAAAAATAGTTTTCACGTTTTCGGCAACCAGGCATTTCAGCAACGCTTCAGAACCAGAAATTTTTTCTTTCTCAGCCAGCACTGTTTTCTCTTTAGTCTTCGTCAGTAACGCATCCATCGGCAGCTGTTTTTACTTGTTTTGCATATTTATATAATACACCACTGGTTACGCGTAACTGTGGTGATTTATGATGCGATCTTCTGATCGCCAGTGTTTTTTCATCGACCAATAAATTGATCTGATGTTTTTTAATATCGATCTCTATCCAGTCATTATCTTCCACCAAAGCAATCAGACCTCCTTCAAATGCCTCGGGTGTGATGTGACCAATAACAAATCCGTGCGAGCCGCCACTGAATCTTCCATCGGTGATTAAGGCTACACTTTTACCAAGACCTGAACCCATAATCAAACTGGTAGGCTTCAACATTTCGGGCATACCCGGTGCACCTTTCGGTCCTACATTGCGAATGACCACAACATCACCTTCCTTTATTTTTCCTGATTTGATTCCATCGACCAATTCAAACTCACCATTGAACACGCGAGCGGTTCCTTTGAACTTCTCACCTTCCTTGCCTGTGATTTTTGCCACTGATCCTTTCTCAGCCAGGTTCCCGTAAAGGATTTGCAAGTGACCTGTTTTCTTGATCGGTCTTTCAACCGGAACAATAATATGCTGAGCTTCGAAATCGAGATCTTTTGCATCGGCAACATTTTCTGCAATGGTCTTACCTGTGCAGGTAATACAATCGCCATGTAAAAAACCTTTTTGCAAAAGATACTTCATCACCGATGGCACGCCACCGATTTTATGAAGCGCTTCCATTAAATATTTTCCACTTGGTTTAAGATCGGCCAGCAATGGAGTTTTATCCGAGATGCGTTGAAAATCATCTTGCGTCAGTTTAAGACCTACGCTCTTGGCCATGGCAATCAAATGAAGCACGGCATTGGTAGAACCACCGAGGGCCATCACAATCGTAATCGCATTTTCAAATGCTTTGGACGTCATGATGTCACGCGGCTTCAGATTTTTTTCTAACAGTAAGCGAATCGCTTTTCCTGTTTCGTTACACTCTGCTGATTTTTCAGGACTAAGTGCAGGATTAGAAGAGGAATAGGGTAAAGACATTCCCAACGCTTCAATAGCAGAAGCCATGGTATTGGCTGTGTACATGCCGCCACAAGCACCAGCGCCCGGACAAGCATTCTTAATGATGCCTTTAAAATCTTCCTCCGAAAGTGTGCCCTGAATTTTTTCACCCAGCGCTTCAAATGCTGAAATTATATTAAGCTCCCTTCCTTTGTAATGGCCACCGGCAATGGTACCGCCATAGACCATGATGGCAGGACGATTCAATCTTCCCATCGCAATTAATGAGCCCGGCATGTTTTTATCGCATCCTACTACGGCAATCAGTCCATCATAGTATTGAGCGCCACATACGGTTTCAATGGAATCCGCAATCACTTCGCGACTCACCAGTGAGTAGCGCATTCCTTCGGTACCATTGCTGATACCATCACTTACTCCGATCGTATGAAAAATTAATCCAACCAACTCCTGATCCCACACGGCTTGCTTTACTTCAGCTGCCAATGCATTCAAATGCATGTTGCACGTGTTACCATCAAAGCCAGTGCTTACAATTCCTACCTGAGCTTTTGTTAGATCATGTTCTGTTAAACCAATTCCATAGAGCATCGCCTGTGAGGCTGGCAAGGTTGGATCCTGGGTGATGGTTCTGCTATATTTATTTAGTTCCATTAAATCTTTAGTTATTAGTTCATGTTGATAGTCATCTGGATCTGACAACCATCAACAACAACTATTTATACAATTACATATGAATAACTCTTATCTAGGACGATACACTGATAAGCTTCCTGAATAATTGAACCCATGGATTCCTTCCAGGGTTTATTAAATTTTTGTCCTTCTATTGATTCTATTCCGATGATCTCTACGGCTGTGCCACAGAAGAAAGCGCCATCGGCTTCAAACAATTCTTCGGGGCGGAAATATTTTTCCTCCACAGGCATATCAAGCTCTTTGCAAATTTCGAGTACAGTCTGGCGTGTGATGCCAGGCAAAATATTTCCGAGTGGTGGTGTATAAAGCACGCCATCCTTCTCAAAAAAGAAATTGGCTCCGGGCCCTTCAGCCACAAAGCCATTCATATCCAGCATCAGTGCTTCATCAAATCCGCGTTGCTTCGCTTCGTTGGTTGCCATGATGGAGTTTACATAATGACCGCACGCCTTGGCTTCCATCTTGATGGATTTAGGATTAGGTCTTTGAAAAGTTGATACACAAACACGCAGCTTCTGTTCATCAAAGTATTTATTCCATTCCCATGCCGTGATCATGATTGATACACCTTTGGGTGCCGACAACGTCATGTTGGGTGCGCAGTACACCAACGGACGGATATATGCATCTTTGAGATTATTTTTTTCTAATACCAGATAGGATATCTGAGTGAGCTCTTCGGCAGTATGATGGAAAGGAATACCGAGAAGTGCGCAACTTTTGATGAGCCGTTCAAAGTGCTCATGCGCTTTAAAGATTTTTACTCCATGGATTGTTTGGTAAGCACGGATGCCCTCAAACGCTCCGTAACCATAATGAAGAGTTTGACTGAATAAATCCGATGTGGCATCTTTTGCTTTTACAAATTTCCCATCCAGGTAGAGAATGGTGTTGTCGTTGTAGTACATATTCAATTTTAAAACAATCGTTAGTTTGCAGTTAGTCCTATAAAACAAAACCGCCCCAATTTCTCGGGGCGGTTAAATATCGTTTTTACAATATCGTCACAGCCCCGGTTTTCGGAGAATAATGACGCTAATGAGCACAAGTACACCACTGATCAACATGATCAGGTAAGTGTTGTTGCCATATGAATTTAATTTTAATTGCATATTATCTTGTGCTAGACTACAAGATTGGAAAATTTTGTGATGAGATTCAACGAAAGTGCAGAAAAAAGTTTCAGAATATGCTTTAACGAATGTTAGGTAATTGCTTAAGCGGAAGCAAGATACTCGACAATGCCATCACGTATTCCCGTAAATGTTTGTACAAGAATCTCTTCGTTCTCTTCCAATAGCGTAACGCGAAAACCTTGTAGCTCTGAACAGAAAGAAGAAATGGGAACTACACATACACCTTTCGCGCCAAGCAAGTAATACACAAATCGTTTGTCGTGAGGAATATCCTGATTAACCCAACCCTCCACTAATTCACAGATACGCTCATCGGTGATCTTAAGTTTCTGTCCATTACGTAATGTTCCTTCACGAAAAATAATGGTGTTGTAAAACGCACCAAAGGTTTCATTAAAAGTAAGTTGTGGAACGGTATGAAGTATGTCGGCAATGATCTTACTGCGCTTGCCAATATTGTGATTGGTTTCTTCACGATACGATTTGAATCGTGGATCACCCAAAATTTTTGGAATGGCCAGTTGCGGAAGTTTAGTAGAACACACTTCAATCATCTTGGCATTATCTAATGCCTGACAAAAACGATTGAAGTCTACATCTTTACTGCGGTTATAATATTCCATCCATCCACAGCGCGAACCAGGCCAGGGTAGCTCTTTGGAAATTCCTCGCATCGCGATACCGGGAACATCGTCAATGATTTCAGCCAGTGCATAAGCACGAGCACCATTGTAGGTGATGTTGATGTAGATCTCATCGCAAATCAAAAACAGTTTAAACTCTTTCGCGATTTCTACAATTCGCTTCAATGTCTCCAGCGGGTATACCATGCCAGTAGGATTATCCGGATTGATGATGAGTATGCCCACCACATTCGGATTGTACTTCACCTTGTTGTACAAATCATCCAGATCGGGATACCATTTATTGTTTGGGTCCAACTTATACGTAAGAGGTTCATTGCTGGCATGTGCCGCCTCCGCACTGGAGTGTGTGGAGTAAGCAGGCGAAGGTCCGATCACGCGTGATGTGGATGTGATGTATTGATAGACTTTAGCTATCGCATCACCCAAGCCATTAAAAAAACAAATATCATCCGGAGTGATTTGCACACCACCTAACTGGTTGGTTTGTTGGGCTAAAAATTTTCTGGTATCTAAAATTCCTTTACTGGGACAATAGCTGTAAGAATCATTTTGTAAAGCCAGATCGGCAATGATCTGCTTAATCCAATCCGGAAGTTTATGATTCTTCTGAATAGGATCACCTATGTTTTCCCAATAAATATCTTTACCAAGATTTTTTACTTGCTCTGCCTTCTTTACGATCTCTCGTATCTCGTAGCTGAGTTCGCTGGCTCCTTCGCTGAGTAGTTGTTGACGCATAGTAAGTTCAAAGTTTAAAGCTGAAAGTAAAAAGTGACATTGCACTTTCAGTATGAAATTAAAACCCGAAGGTAAAGTTTAGTTAAGTAGATCACAAAATGAATAAGCTTTACTTATGCAAATTTACTCACCATGGTCTGTATCACCTTCACCATGGTCTGTGTCCCCACAGACCATTCAATCAATTCAATTGATTTATTTTATAATTCCGTTCGGTCTGTGAAGTCACACCGTGGAGTAACATTCAATTTATTCATCTCGTTTCAATTTTGAATTTCACCATGGTCTGTGTTCCCACAGACCGTCTAACTAATTCAATTCATTCCACTTTCGGTCTGTGAAGACACAGACCGAGGTTGAGTGAGGACACAGACTGAAGTGCAATGGGATCGGAAATCAGGCAGGCTGATTCTGCGTTTGTGGATTTACAGTCATTACTTCTGCAAACGCCTGATCGGCACGTTTGCTAACCATCGGTAGTTTGTCCATCCAATGAACATCAATGGCATATACACCAAAATCTTCCGTCACTTTTCCTTTCACTTCATAAAAGCCACGACCGCGAAACGGAAACTGTCGCGCTGAGTTAGGGAAATGCACGGTATCAAAAACTTCGCCTTGCACATCGTAGAATGTGCCGAAACACATGTGCTCATGATTCTTCATGGTGAAAGCATCTTTCGTGGTGACCAGATATCCAACGATGTGAACTTGCTTTCCTTTTTTGTTTTTCAGATCAAGCGCTGTGGTATCGCCATAATTACGGGTGGCCAGTAAATCAAATGGATTACAAAGTGGGAAGCCGATTAATTCAATTTCATCAAAGGCATCTTCGAGTAGGTTGCGTTTTAATTCCGGCAATGGATATTCTTTGGGCTCGGTATCAAATAGCTCAGTCGAGCCGGAAGATTTTCCGGCTGTGCCTTTGGAAAATCTTCCAGCTGTACTGCTGAAATAAAGCATCGACTCCCACAACAATTGCTGTTTGGTTTTCCCAGTGAAGCGAAATGATCCGAGGCGGATGAGGATGCGCAGTTGTTCCAGTCCGATGCCCGGAGTACGTCTTAAAAAATTATCAAGACTCTTGTATGGACCCTTCTTCTGTCGCTCCTCTGCAATGTGTTGGCCAATTTTTGTTTCCAGACTTTTCAGATGTATGAATCCGATGTAAATCTGATTGCCTTCAATAGTAGTGAGATAATCGCTGTGGTTCACGCAAGGTGGTTCGATCTGTGCGCCATTCATGCGCGCTTCATGAAAGTAAAATTCTGTTCTGTAAAATCCACCAAAGTTATTGATCACACCCACCATGAACTCTAAAGGATAATGTGCTTTGAGAAACAAGCTTTGATAACTCTCTACGGCATAGCTGGCCGAGTGGCCCTTGGCAAACGAGTAACCGGCAAAACTTTCGATCTCAAACCAGACACGATCGGTTACTTTCTGATCGTAGTTGCGCTCCTTACATCCTTCGAAGAAGCGATCTTTCACGCGTTGAAATTCTTCGCAAGAGCGATACTTGCCCGACATACCTCTGCGCAATACATCCGCTTCGGTCAAGGTAAGTCCGGCAAAATGATGCGCTACTTTAATGACATCTTCCTGATACACCATCACACCAAACGTATCGGCCATGATCTCATCCATCTTAGGATGAATGGATTCATACTTAATTTCTTTCCGATGCATGTGAAAACGTTCGATGTACGCTTTCATCATACCCGAACTGGCAACTCCCGGACGAATGATGGAACTCGCTGCGACTAACGTGAGGTAATCATCACACTCCAGCTTGCCGAGCAACATACGCATGGCAGGCGATTCCACATAAAAGCAACCCATCGCTTTGCTGTGGCGCATGAGGTCTTTTATTTTTTCATCCTCTTTAAATTTCTTGAATTGATACACGTCAATGTCAATTCCTTTATTTCGCTTCACATGTTTTACCGTGTCTTTGATGTGACCCAGCCCGCGTTGACTGAGAATATCAAATTTGTAAATACCGAAATCTTCGGCCGCATGCATTTCAAATTGTGATACCGGCAAACTCTTGGGTGGAAATTCGGTAGCGGTATACGCATAAATGGGCTTCTCTGTAATGAGTACACCCCCTGCGTGAATGGAAATATTGGCCGGCAATTCTTTGCTCTCAATATAATTCGCATAGCCTATTACTTTTTGAGCAATATGATCCCGATTTATTTTTTGTTTTCTGGTCTCCACCAACATATCAATCTCGTCCTTTGGTAATCCGAATACTTTTCCTAGTTCGCGTACCAGCGATTTTTGTGTAAAGGTTACGTGCGTACCGAGCAAACACACATGATCATATCCATACTTATTAAAAATATATTCATAAATCGCATCACGATTATCCCATGAGAAGTCGATATCAAAATCGGGAGGCGACACGCGTTCTTCATTCAAGAAGCGTTCGAAATACAAATCCAGTTCAATCGGATCTACATTGGTGATGCCTAAGCAATAAGCCACCGTGCTGTTGGCCCCGCTCCCCCGACCAACAAAATCGTAGCCATTCTTTTTCGCAAAACTGATCAAATCAAAAGCAATCAGGTAATAAGCGGTGAATCCCTTTTTTGCAATGATGCGCAGCTCCTTTTCAATATGAGATTGCCAGATGGCTTTATCATGGCCATAGCGTTTCGCATATCCTTTCACGTTGATGGATCGCAAGTACTTCATGTCTTCTGCCGGGCCAGAAGTGAAAAACTTCTTATTCTTATCTTCACCAATTTTACACTCAATAGAACATTGATTGAGTAATGACTTTGCGTTGAGGATCAACTCAGGAAATTGCTCGAACTGTTTTTCCAATTCCTCCTCCGGCATCATGAATTCTTCTTTACGCGCCTGGTAGTGTTCGGGTAACTTGCTCAGCAATGTGCTATGAGCAATACAGCGCAGCAGGCGATGGGCGTTATGATCGCGGTAGACTATTTTTTCCTTCTTCGTCTTTTTATCTTCCACTTTTTCGGGAGGCAGAAAAGTAACGGGATGAAGTATCACAAACTTGTATTCATAATCTTCACGCAGCGGGTGCATTGAAAACGATAACAGATCCTGCTTGCCTACACCAATATATTCGTATGCTTTTAATTGATCGGGTTCAATTTTACCAAACGGATAGATGACAAACACCTGATCTAATTCAGGTGCCCGCTCGGGAAATTTTTTTCCTTCGCGGTTATGATGTGATAAAAATCGATTGATCGCTTCAAACCCCCGATTATTTCTTGCCAGAATGATGTATAGAAGAATGTGACTTGGTCCGTCCGTCTCCTCTTCGGGATTTCTGAATTCCACTCCTACCGTGAGGTCGAGATTATAGGGGGTCTTTCCGAATTTAGTCAGCCCATCTTCGCGCGCTTTATTTGCATCGCAAAGACGCAGCATTTCAAGATAAGAAGAAACATTGTTAATTTCCGTGAGCGCTAGTTTGTGAATGTCACAGCGCTTCGCTTCTTCAAAAAGTGTTTTGATGGGCAGCGTGCCGTATTTGAAACTGGAGCCGGTGTGGCAGTTAAGGTACATATATTTATCGTGCCGATGATCAATGAATAATTTTTAATGTGTCATGATGAAGCATGTTTCGGTCCGTGAGTTTCGGTCTGTGAGGACACAGACCGAGGCAGCGGGACACAGACCGAGGCAGCAGACCGAGAATATGGATATCAGGTAATAGTGAATTGTTGTTGGACACAGAGCAACGATTTTAGTATATTTGATTATGACTATCACACTCAAAAAAGGTTCATCAGGCAGTGACATTGAAAAAGCATTAGCCAAACTTGAAAAGCGAAAAAAAAACCCTTCGCTTAAAAAGCATTTTGGTGCTTTGAAACGTGGGCTGAATGGATTGGCTTATCAAAAAGAGATGAGGCGTGAAGATTGAATTTTTAGCTGATATTAATCTTCTTGAAGGTGACAAAAGACTGATTCCATATACAGAAAAATTATTGGGTAAGCCTGGTATTACATCAGCACAAATAAAAGCTTGCAAAGCCCTTCTCAATGATACCATGCTTATCCCATACAGTGACGAAATCAAAGAAATAACAATACCGCTAAAACAAAAAAGAAAAATTACGCTCCCAGACGCAATGATTGCAGCTACCGGATTACAGTATGATCTTACTATTCTCACTTTTGATAAGGGGTTCCCGAAAATTTCAGGGATCAATATTTTATTGCTCGAATAAGACATATCATCACTGAATACGCACATCCTGGTTTCGCTCTCTACCAACATATGCTACCACCATTCGTATTTCACCATAACTATATCCATCACCCAATAATTCCTTAATGGGTGATAATGCCTTCCCATCGGTTTGCCCAATGGCGTTTTGAATGTCTTGGATTTTCTCTTTATCCATCACCTCATCAATAGAAAGCGTGCCTTGCTGAACATAAAAAGCAAGATGACTTTCTATCGTGCTCAAACTTAAGTTACGTAGTTCAGCAATTCGTTCAACACGATCACCCATTTGAAAAAGCTCCAGGCTCTTTCGCCTGGTGTCCGTGTCCATCTCGCGACTTTCTCTGCGCGCACGCTTTGGTATTTTAAGATGGATGCGCGATTTTAAATTATGCTCACGGCAATGTTCCGCTACTACATCCCAAAATTGCTTTCCGTATTTTTCAATCTTCACTTGACCAAAGCCGGAGATTTTTAAAAACTCTTCTTTGTTGTGAGGCAGGTAAGTAGCCAATTCCATCAACGTAGCATCAGACAATACGATATAGGCGGGAACATTTTCTTCATTGGCAATCTTTCTTCTTACCTCCTTCAATTGAGCAAAAAGATCTTTCTCGTAATTCTCTTCATGAGAAGAAATGACCGACATCTTCTCTTTGGTTTTAGTGATCATCACTTTTTCTGTGCCCTTCAGTACTTCTGCACTCCTTAGCGTAAGTTTCAGCACCGGATACATGCCCTCCGACTTAATGAGATATTCCTGAGCAAGAAGATCGCGGATGATATCGCCCCAGGCTTCTTTGCTTACATCGGCACCAATACCGAAAGTTTTGAGTTGCCTGTGTTCCTCCTGCATTTTTGCGGAATTGGATCCACGTAAAAAATCAATGACATAGCCAGCACCAAAGCGCTCCTGCAACCGGGCCACAGCCGACAACACTTTTTGTGCTTGTACCGTACCCTCAACCTGATCAACACGTGTAAGGCACACATCACAATTGCCACAATAGTTCGTAGCCGCTTCATCGAAGTAATTCAGTAAATATTTTCTGCGGCAGGTGATCAGATCGCCATACTCGGCCATCCGGTGCAGTTTCTTTAGATAGATCTCCGTTTGTTCGGTATTGCCTTCCACCTCCACAAACCTTTTCATCTTGGTCACATCGGCATAGGAGTAAAACAACAACGCTTCACTATCCAATCCATCGCGTCCTGCGCGACCGGTTTCCTGATAGTAGCCTTCGATGTTTTTTGGTAAATCCATGTGCACCACATAGCGCACATTTGATTTATCGATGCCCATGCCAAAGGCTACGGTGGCCACGATTATTTTCACTTCATCGCGTAAGAATAATTCCTGGTGTTTCGCGCGTACCTCTTTATCTAATCCGGCATGATACGGCAACGCCTGAAAACCTTCTTCGGTAAGATCTTCAGCCAGTCGCTCGGTGGAAGCGCGCGATAAGCAGTACACGATGCCCGATTCATCTTTACGCTTTTCTAAAAAATCAAATAACTTTTCTGTGCTGTTGCGCTTGCCCTCCACGGTGTAGCGAATGTTGGCACGATTGAAACTGGAAACAAAAACAGCCGGATTGCTGAGCTCAAGTTTTTCAAGAATATCTTTTCGCGTAAGCTTATCGGCTGTAGCCGTGAGCGCAATCACGGGCACGTTTACAAATGAACGTTTCAAATGAGCCAGTGTCAAATACTCAGGGCGGAAGTCGTGTCCCCAATGTGAAATGCAATGGGCTTCATCTATCGCAATCAAACTTACATGGAACGATGAAAGTTGTCGGATGAAATTACTTTCAGGAGCAAGGTAAAGTAATTTTAATTCTTTCGATTTTACTTTACTGATAATTTCATTCTGCTCCTGATAGCTCTGCGTAGAATTTAAGTATGCTGCGGAAATACCATTCACACGCAACGCATCTACCTGATCTTTCATGAGTGCGATGAGCGGAGAAATCACGACCGTGAGCCCATCAAACATCAAAGCTGGAATCTGGTAGCACAATGATTTACCTCCGCCTGTAGGCATGAGGGCAAACGTATCTTTCTTTTGCAGTACCGATTGTATAATGGCCTCCTGATCCAACCGGAAGGAGTTGTAACCGAATTTTTCTTTGAGGATTTGGAGAGGTGTCATTCTTATCTTATTTATTAATCATTATTCTATATTTATTCTTGACCTTAATTTTTTGGTCTGTGAGGACACAGACCAAGGATTAGGTTTAGACACAGGCCAAGAATTATACACAAACCAAGAATTATATTATTAAACATAATCTATTCTTAACCCAGATCTGTGTCATCATTCCGGTCTGTATTCCCACCCCGGTCTGTGTCCTCACAGACCGGAACTGGAAACCGGAATACAAATCAAAAACGATCGCGATAATCAGTGAGTATGCTAAACTCATCAGTACCCGTTTCATAAAACCGGGCTGAAGACCATTTATAATTTTTTGGACAACTCACCAGGTTCCATTGTTCTTGTAGTGGATTACGATGAATATATTCTATCTTCTGTTCCACTTTATGTTTTGAATCCATGTACACCGCTAATGGATCACGCTGCCAAAACCGATGGTTGCGTTCATCGTCACGATACTCCTTGTAAAGCATTACTTGATCTGGCGATTGAATCCTCAATCTTTCTAAAAACTGATGAGCGGTAAATTTATTGAAACTGGCATATGGCATTTCCTTTCCGTTTACACTTACCATTTCCCAAACAGCATGTATGTGATTGGGCATGATTACAAATGCGTATAGTTTGATTTTCTTTCTATTAACCAAAGTTCGCCAACAGTCGATGATCACGTTTTTATTAAAATCATCATCCAATAATTTATGCCAGTCTTTAATGGTATCCGTCCAGAAATAGACTTCGTCAAGGAGCATTTTTGAATTACGTTGACCATATTTCATTTCGCTTTCCGTCATCATATTCTGATCTTTTTGTTCTTTGGTGTTTTCGGTCTGTGGGACACAGACCGAGGATGGTTTCTGAACAGTATCTGTTTATATTTTTCCATGGCCAACGGTTAAATATCATGAGGTGCCAGATTTTGCATTTCTAAGGGCAATTCCAGATATCTGTTCCATCGATTAGATTCTCTTTTCAGCACGGTCACACTGTTGCACCGAAAGTTATTACGATACGAAACGCCCCGTAAACATTCCCAAGCCTTATCAAAATCGTCAGGAATCAGATTTCGGGCAATCGTAATGTGAGGAGTTATGCTTTTACCACCCAATGCCTTTGCCAGATGAGCAACAGGAGTTTTGTATTCTAGTTGAAAGTAGATGGTCTTATTGGAGCCATGCTTAAATATACCCAGTCCATTCACATATATATCCATGGGCAACAATGCCGATAAAAGCCAGTCATCATCATATAGAAAGTTATCCGTATGATGTTCGTTGTATTGAAAGAGGGGGATATGGGCAAGAGAAAATTCACATTGAAATCCATGGCCGATGGCACCTCGCACCTGTTTTTTCTGATGAGAAACAAAAATCTGAATCGGTGGTGGCGGAGTGATGGTGAAGAAATATCGACTAACAAAAAAGTTTTTCATACTATTATTTTTATTTCGGTCTGTGAGGACACAGACCGAGGATTAGGATCAAATTCTAATTGATCAGATTCTTTGTAATCTTTCCTTTAAACATATTCATCTCCATGCGCACACGCTTGCTCACATCGATGGTGGTGGCGCGCACCAGTTTATCTACTCCGTGTTTGTGTTTGATAAAATCCATCGCTTCATAGAGGTTGATGTCTTCCTCCGTGTCGTCAAACAAACTGATCTGTTGATTGCCGTGCACCAGGTTGCTGAGACGCACGCCTACCAATCGAATTAACATTCTGCGGTTATAGAGTTTTTTGAATAGCTCTTGCACCACACGAAGGATGGTCTGATCGGAAGACGTGTAGGGAACATGAATCTGTTTCGTCTCGGTGTCGAAGTTGGAGTAACGGATTTTTACGGTGATGCACGAAGTGAGTTTTTTTTGATCGCGCAGTTGAAACGCTACTTTCTCTACCATAGCAATCAAGATGGAATTCAATCGCTTTACATCGATGGTATCCTGATCAAAAGTGGATTCGGTGGAAATGGATTTTTGTTCACTGTAAGGAACCACAGGCGAATCATCGATGCCATGTGCTTTATTCCACAGGCTGATTCCATTTTTACCGAACGCGCTGATCAGAAATTGTTGCGGCATCTCGCGCAGTGTAGCCACGGTGCGCACGCCCATGTCGTATAGAAAAGAGGCGGTTTGTTTTCCTACCATCGGAATTTTTTCGATGGAGAGCGGATCGAGAAAATCTTTTACTTCATGAGGCAGAATTTGCTTCTGTGCATTGGGTTTGAATTCGGCTGTTGCCACTTTTGACACCAGCTTGTTTCCTGACAGTGCCATGGAGATGGGCAGCTTGCTTTCCTTCATGATTTTATTCTGCAACTCGATGGCCCATTTGAAGGTGCCGAAGAAGCGATCCATGCCCGAGGCATCGATATAAAATTCATCGATGGACGCTTTTTCAAAAGCCGGAGCTTTGTCGGCAATGATTTCGGTGACCGTGTGCGAATATTGACTGTAAGCTTCCATGTCGCCCGAGATCACTTTGGCATCGGGGCAAAGTTGCATGGCCAGGTACATGGGCATGGCCGAGTGCACGCCAAACTTTCGGGTTTCGTAACTGCAGGCGGCCACTACTCCGCGTCTGCTGCTGCCCCCTATTATTAAAGGTATGCCATTTAGCCTTTTGTCTTTTGCGCGTTCAACGGCCACAAAAAAGGCGTCCAAATCCATGTGTATAATGCTCCTGTTCACAGGAACAATTATACTAATTTATTTAGTATTTAATACTAAAATGTTTGTCTTTTATGTACGCGCTTTTTTAAGATTGTTTAATTTTAGCCTGCAATGGCGTATTTTAGTTTTTGATACATCTAACAAAATTGATAAAATACAGGGCACCCCGACCTAATGCGCCAGTGGCGGATAGGGGCACGTCAATTTAATTATAGTGTACAAACAGGAGTAATCATTTCGGTCTGTGGGGACACAGACCGAGGATCAGGTGTTTTTTTCACAGTTATTTGATTTCAGTCTGTTATGGGATTTTAATCTTTGGAACGCCAAACGAAGGTTTTAGCTTTTTGCGTGAGGGATGGTAGTGGAAAGCCCGAAGCGGGTTGGTTTTGTGCGTTGACGGACTTGCAACGGACAGCCCGACCCGAGCGAAGAGTTGGCATGTGATGGGCGCGAGGGGCACGCCCAGTCATTATAGTATGATTTCGGTGTAAATGATTTCGGTCTGTGGGGACACCATAGTCGTTAACTTAAGCATAGCAAAGATCTAAGTATTTGGTAATGGGTGACCTTTCCAGCAGGAGCTTCACAGAGTGTGTTATCAATCAGAGGCAGGAATATTTGTCTTAGCCATTTTGAAAGATTGATACGGTTTAATAGAACTAACCGCAACGAGGTTGAAAAACTTATGCATCTTTTGAAGAACTTCAAAAGACTTACCCCTTTTTCAGGTGTTTGTTTTTGAACGTGCCGATTGCAGCTTTGATATAACCGCCAATTTAGAAGTACCCAAAGAAGCCTGGCAAGCAGTTGACATTCCATTCGTTCCGTCTTCACTTTCTTTACTTTGTTAATTTCAAAAACAGACTTCCATGTTTTAAAAACTAATTCAATTTGCCAGCGCAGGTAGTATGTTTTTCTAATGGTTTCAACAGGCAATATTGCCCTGTCCACATTGGTGATGAACGTATTATAACGGCATCTGAGTTTATGTTCTTTAGACAATCCAACACCGTGTTTTTTCGCTGAAAGTTCAGCCTGCTTAAGCCTTTTTCTATATTCAATATCTGTTACAGATTCAATTACCAATCGGCATTCAAGAAGTTCTCTTTGGTATATTAATACATCCATATCTAATGCATTGGCCCCGGTTTTATTGAACTTGCGAGCAATACTTCGCCAGTCCATTGGCTCTTTTTCAAGGGTATAGATGTTTGTCTGAGGAGGCATCCGGTTTAGAAAATATGCCTCTTTTTGAATAACGGCTTTTAAATAAGTTGGGGTCACGTAACCCAGGTCTCTAATGTATAGCCCACCTTTGGTTATAGAGTCTGTCGTTTGCTTTGAATCTTGTTGATCGTTTTTATTGACAGTTGTCAACTCAAGAGCTATCCAGTTGCCGCTTATCAGATCATACTCATACTGTAGATTCATCAGCCCATTGGTCTTACTGAAATTACCGAAGCCGGGATAGTCCTTGTTATAAATGCCCGGTAATGAAAATTTGCTGGAGTCTTTGATGGTTACGCTCGCGAAGTGGTTTTTAAGTTCAGTACCGGTTTGCAATGAGAACTGTTGTGACAATTGAAACTTGACTAACTCTTTAAGGAACACAACTCCTTCTCTGCTAAACTTCTTATGAAGACCTTCTTTACTAATATCGATTGAGAATTGTTGATTTAAATCAGCCGCAATATCCGGCAGACTCGTGCTGGCCTGATTGCAAAATGAAAACATGAGTGTATTGACAAAGCTTGACGCAGGCAATTTCCTTGCCCTCTTAACGAATCCTGTTTTCCTGGCAAGATCATTAATCATTTCATCTGAAAAGTTCTTTTCCAGAGTAGACTTCAACTGAGCGGCTTGCTTTACAATGAACTTTTGTTTGTTGATTTTTAAGCTGTTTCTCCCTTAAAAGACTTAAATTGAAACATCAAAAGCGGACAGAAAAAACGTAAACCCCCGCTTTTTAAACTAAAAACTATGGGGAGAAAACTTTTTCAAGTTTGCCCCAGGAGGGGCTTCTATCGGCTATGCATAAAAACAATTTTGAGGCGCTACACCAATGTCTTTTTCTCTTAAGTTAACGACTATGGT
>JANOUH010000154.1:0-38181 GCA_031416795.1 Cytophagales bacterium
CATTTACTTCTACCCAGAAATCGTTCTGATCCGCCATCTGGAAATCATTTGAAGCCACTTTCAGATCATACTGAATGATAATTCTTTTTCCTTCCGTCCTCGCCCTGATATTTTCAACGATTTGGGAAAAGACCGGGCTAAGAAACAGTAAACTTATTCCGAAAGACAATAGAAGAAATCTTAACATATTATTACATATTATTTGTAAACAGTAACACAGTTTTTCACATGTCCGGTAAGGAGGTAGGTCTGAGACTAAACTACAAAAGAAAAATGAAAAGGAAAAGAATCAAGGAGTTTGCCGTGAGCTTCCTTCAGATTCCACCTCACGGTGGACACCCTTGCTGTTGGCTAACACTTCTCCTACCTGTGTGTTCGGGACTTGCACCCTATAGCTAATAAACATGCCTGACGCACATAAAAAAAGTCGTTGCCTTATTCAGCAACGACTTTTTCATTTTCAACTCATTCTTAATTTCCTTTCAAGAACTCATCGTATGATTTAATTACGATTGGCTCCAGCTTATTTTTTGTTCTCACTTCCGTGAATTTAGCCAGGTGTTTATCCTTGATTTTCTTAAAGTCTGCTTTCGCTGCATTAAATCTTCCTTCAACAGCATCCAGGTTATCCAACTCAGACTTTGAAGGCTTAAAATAACTTTGTGCTACTTTACTGTACAGATCAGCCATGTCCTCTCTCAACTGAGGCTCTCCCATGCCCACATAATTATCACCGGTGGTGATCACTAAAGTCTCTTTCAGTTTAGTCAATTCAGTAATGAGTGGAGTCACTGCTTTCGCTGAAGTCGGAATTTTCGCTTTCTGACTCTCTGCTGCGGTTACAGTTTCATCCAGTTCATACACCATATAGGCAAGCTCTTGCGACATGTTGAAAAGTTTGAGTGTGGTTTCCTCATTCATCTTGCGATCGGCCAACGGAATTGATGATTTTGGATCGTATTGCACCACCAAATCATTGGTATACGTTTCCTTTCCTTTTGCAATCACCACTTTATAAATTCCAGCAGGAACCCGGGGAGAAGTAAATCCGCCAAAGGCAAAGGTCTTACCTGTTGCCAACTTCGGTGGCTTAGTAAGGTAGTTCCAATCGATGATGTTGATGCCTTTCGATTTACCTGCATCAAGATCGGTGATCTTATTCCCATTCTGATCTTGAATTTCAAGAGACATTTTGCCAAGTAAATGCCGCTTCTTCAAATGATAAACAATCTTAGCACTACGACTTGCATTAGCACCAACAAATTGTGTTTCCGTGCTCGTGCTTCCAAAGCCATTTGACTCAGGAATAACCGCTGTTTTGGTGGTAAAGAAATGCAACTCTTTAGCTAATGATTCTTCATTGAGTTGACGTAATGGACTGATGTCATCGATGATAATTACACCGCGACCATGCGTGCCAAGCACTAGATCATTGGTGCGTTTTTGCAGATCGATAAAATGAACCGATACCGCAGGCATGTTATTGGTAAACTTCATCCAGCTTTTGCCACCATCAATGGTAATATAAAGTCCGAACTCTGTTCCTAAAAACAAAAGATTTTCATTTTCAAAATCTTCCTGAATGTTGCGCACGAAGCTGGTGACATCAGGAGTTATGATTGACTTCCAGGTTACACCAAAATCAGTGGTTTTGTATGCATAGGCATTCTGATCGCCTCTTTGATATCCTGTAAATACTGCGTACGCATTTCCTTTTCCAAACTGACTTGCTTCAATGTGCCAGCACGATGTGTTTTTTGGAAGACCCGGGATGTTGAGTGTTACATTGGCCCAACTCTTTCCACCATCTTTGGTAACCTGCATATGGCCATCGTCTGTTCCTGCCCATACGATATTTTCATCTAGTGGAGATTCTGCTATGGTGAAAATGGTACAATGGTTTTCTGCGCCTGAATTATCGCGCGAAAGTCCACCCGAATTTCCTTGCTCTGTTTTTAACTTATCGTTGGTGGTAAGGTCCGGAGATATTTTATCCCAGGTTTCACCCATATCATCCGAACGATGTACAAATTGGCTACCCATATAGAAACGGTCGGGCTTGTGCACGCTGGTTGCCATCGGTGTATTCCAATTGAATCGAAGTTTGGGGTCTCCTTTTACTGCCAGAGGCTGAATGGTTTTTGCCTGATCTTTTGTGGGATCGTAGCGCCACACATTTTCGGCACCCTGCATCTCTGAATAAATCAGTTTTTTAGTAGGATGTGGTAGCACACGGTAACCATCGCCTACTCCTACGCGCACCCAATCGCGAGACTCAACACCACCAGGTGATGAAGAGGGTCCATACCATGATCCGTTATCCTGTAATCCACCATATACATTATAAGGTTCTTCGTTGTCGGTACTGATTTGATAAAATTGTGACACGGTAATGTTTTCCACCATTTCCATGGTGGTGCCTCCATCCCATGAGCGATATACACCACCATCGGTAGCAGCATACATGCGATCCGAATTGTTGATATCAAAAACGATGTCATGAATATCAGAATGCATGAAGCCCAGGTTTTTGAATGTCTTGCCACCATCACGGGAAATCGAACCTGAAAGGCCGCCTTTTACAATCACTTCCGGATTTCTTGGGTCAATGACAATTCTTGAAAAGTAGAACGGACGCACCACGATTTCGAAATCATTATTGAGTTGTTTCCAATTAGCTCCTCCATCTTCACTGCGATATAATCCCTTGTCTTTGTCCTGCTCAGATTCAATGGCGGTGTAAAGAATATTGGTGTTTGATGGTGCGGCTGCGAAGGCTAACCTTCCCAATTTACCGACAGGAAATCCTTTGTGAATTTTATTCCAGGTTTTGCCTCCATCGGTTGATTTGAAAAGAGCACTATTGCTTCCTCCGGAACTAAAGTTCCAGGGTGATCTGCGAAACTCCCAGAAAGAAGCGTACACAACATTAGGATCTTTAGGGTCAATGAATAGATCGCTGCAACCAGTCGTTTTGTCTACATACAAAATCTTACTCCAGGTTTTACCGCCATCGGTGGTCTTATACAAACCTCTGTCTTCACTGTCGCTCCATAAAGCACCGAGCACAGCCACATATACTTCATCAGGGTTTTTGGGGTTCACCTGAATGCCTGCAATGCGTTCTGATTTTTCGAATCCAATTTTTATCCAGTTCGTACCACCATCAACGGTTTTATATAAACCATCTCCAACCGATACACTGTTTCTGGTCCACGTTTCCCCGGTGCCAACCCATACCACATTATCCGGATTGGATGGATCGATAGCAACGGCACCAATGGATTGACAATAATCATCAAAGATGGAATTGAAGGTTGCACCACCATTGTTGCTCTTCCATACACCTCCACCAGCAGTGCCCGCATAAATAATGCGTTCGTTTTTAGGATGTAATTCCAAATCGGTGATTCGTCCGCTCATCAGGGCGGGGCCAATATGACGGGCCTTCATATCCCCAAACAACTCCTTTCCTTTGACGACTGCCGCTTCCTGGGTTTGGGCAAAGGATTGGTTGAGATAGGTGCTGATAAAAAGAATTAATAAGAATAGTTTTTTCATGCCTGGAAAGCTTAAAATGAAATGTTAAATAAAAACCCGGTAAGAAAATTACCGGGCTTAAAGAACTTTAGAAATTTACTGGCCTTCTGGAAATTTAAAGGCAGCTACATCTACTTTAGGATTTACCTCAACGGCTGTTATGGTAATACCCTGGCTTTGTCCGCCTTTAATTCCTTGCATCAGAGAGAAGGGGAAAAGAAGGCCGCCCACTTCCTGATAATCGCTCATTTTACTTTGAGAAATTGCGCCTTTTGCCTGACCTACTTTAATTTCTGATTCGCTCATGAGCGGAACAAAGCTTTCGGCATCGAAATAATAAAAGGTAATGTTGTCGGTAGGTTTGCCATCAACATTATAAGGTTTTTTAGTCAGCTTGATTTTGAAGGTTTCGGACCCATCTATTGTTTCCTTACCTAACAACTCTACTTTAAATCCTTTTGACGCATAGTCTAAAAATGGATCGGGAAACTCACCCAGGCTGGCTTTAAAAATTTCAAGTGTTTCAGCATCTGCTTTTTCCGCTTTCATCGTCATGAAGTTTGTATTCCACAACGTGGTGCCATCATAAACGCCTTGCTTAATTTCTTTACCTTGAAAAGTAATAGAAGTCATTTGCCTTCCGTCCTTAAGTTGAGTGATAATCAATGGAATTTCCATTCCGGCCTGATTTATTTTAGCGGTCATCTTAACGCTTTCCAGTGCCTTCCATTTGGCCAGGCCACCGGTGTTTTCAAAATAGTTAGTAATAATTTCATCGGCCGTTTGGGCCTGAGAGGCTGTGATGCCGATAAAAAGGAACATCAACACAAATAGATTACGATTCATAGTTTTTGATTTTATTGAGATTTGAAAGGTTATTAAGTTCAATGACACGTGAAAACACGCAGTTAGTTGCATAAACCACTTTAAAATTACGGGAATTAATTTTGTTAAGGAGAAGTTATTCAAAGCAATTCACGCTTTATTACCTCAATCGCATCGTTAACTTTGCTGTTTGCACTACCTCATGAAGAAACCTATTCTCCTCATTATTTTCTTGTTTTCAGCGTTTTTTCACCTAAACGCCCAGATTTTAAATCCCGCCAAGTGGACGTATGAAACATCTGTGAAGGATGCTAAGGTAGGCGATGAGGTGGAACTGATCTTCAAGGCAACCATTGATAAAGACTGGTATTTATATTCCTCAGAATTTCCGTGTGAGGACCCGACCAAGACATCCTTCAAATTCACACCACATCCAGGTTTTCAATTGGTTGGCAAGATTATACCGGTAAATCCGATAGACAAGTATGACGATATCTTTGAGTGTGATGTTAAAATTTTTAAAAAGACTGGTGAGTTTAGACAAAAGATAAAAATCCTTTCCTCGACCCTCTCCATTAATGGTGAGTCCGATTATCAGGTGTGCACTGATCTTACCGGCCAGTGCGTACCCGGTGGTGAAGAGTTTTCATTTGATCAAATCAAAGTAAGTGGCGGTTCGGTATCAGAAGAAAAAATCGATAGCGATCACGCTTCAACATCTATTACACAACCTATTGTCCTTCCTTCTACCAATCCATTCGCAGCAGATGCAAACAACAAAGGTCCCATTCTCGATTCATCAATTGTAACGGAAAGTGCGCAAGAAAAATCCTTACTCGGATTTTTGCTTCTCTCTTTTCTAGCAGGTCTTGCAGCTTTGCTCACTCCGTGTGTTTTCCCGATGATCCCGATGACAGTAAGTTTTTTTACCGGAAGGGGTAATCGCTTTCAGGCTTTGATGTATGGCTTCTTCATCATTTTGATTTATACATTAGTCGGTGCTGCGTTGGCTCCGCTCATGGGCCCCGAAACGGCCAATCATCTATCTACCGAATGGATTCCCAACCTAATTTTCTTTTTAGTGTTCATCATCTTCGGTCTTTCATTTTTAGGCTTGTTTGAAATCACCTTGCCGGGAACACTAATTAATAAAGTAGATCAGCAAGCTGAGAAGGGTGGACTAATCGGAGTGTTCTTCATGGCCTTCACGTTAGTGCTTGTATCTTTCTCGTGCACCGGCCCTATTGTGGGAAGCATTCTTGTATCCTCTGCTGGTGGCGAATTTCTGAAGCCGATTTTAGGGATGTTTGCTTTCTCGCTTTCATTCGCCATTCCATTCACGCTTTTTGCGTTCTTCCCGGGTTGGTTAAAATCATTACCTAAGTCGGGAGGCTGGCTGAATACTGTTAAAGTGGTGCTGGGTTTTGTAGAAATTGCATTGGCATTCAAATTCCTGAGCATTGCCGATCAGGCCTTTCATTGGAGAATCCTAGATCGCGAAATCAACATTGCCATTTGGATTGTGATTGTGGTATTGATTGGCATTTACTTAATGAAAGGATTTCGTTTACCGGGTGACACGGGCAAAGATGCAGAAGATAAAACCGTGAGCGTGCTCCGCATCAGTTTATCGATGATTGCCTTTGTGTTTGCTGTTTATCTCATGCCCGGCATGTGGGGAGCGCCTTTAAAGTCCCTTGCCGGATATTTGCCTCCGCTATACACGCACGATTTTAATTTGCTTGGAACGGCCGAAGAAAAATCAGCGGGCGTGTGTGATCAACCAAAGTTTGATGAGTTCCTTCATCTGCCACACGGTCTCAGTGGTTATTTTGATTATGATCAAGCCATCGCCTGTGCGCGTCAGCAAAACAAGCCACTCTTTATTGACTTTACGGGTCATGGTTGCACCAATTGTCGCGAGATGGAGGCGAATGTTTGGTCTGATCCGCAGGTGCTAAAGCGCTTGAGAGAAGATTATGTCGTTGTGGCTTTGTATGTGGATGATAAAACGGAATTGCCCGAAAATGAATGGTTCACCTCCACGTATGATAAGAAAGTGAAAAAGACCATCGGCAAACAAAATGCTGATCTTCAAATCACCAACCTGAACAATAATGCACAACCATTTTATGTGCTTGTTGGCAAAGATGAACGCGTGTTGGTTTCTCCTTTTGGATATAATTTAAATGCCGAAAACTTTGTCCGTTTCTTAGATCAGGGCAAGAGCAAGTACAAAGGGCTGTATCCCTAAAAGTTTTGCTATCTTTGAAAATCAATTGGTTGCCCCAACCGGATTTTTTTAAACTATTGGGCTTTTACCCGTCTTTTTTTGATTATGAGTTTGTTTACGTCTTCTGCCTTCAAAAAATCTTTGATTGTCGCTATCGTGGTAATTACTGGTGCAATCACTTTTTTCTGGATTGACTCCAAAACTTCATTGTTTTCAAGAGCCGGAGAATATGCGATTGAAAGCGATTCATCGCATCACGTGGAGCACGAAATCATCAGACCAGAATTTTTACACGGCATGGTGGTGAACCATCTTCATGTGGTGGAAGATGAAGTAAAACGCAACCAGCGTTTTACTGATTTACTCAGCGGATACTACATTCCTACGAATATTTCACAACAATTGAACCTGCTGCCAAAGGCCGTTTACGACTTCCGGAAAATCTCGGCAAACAAAAAATATACGCTCCTGGTAGAGCAGGATTCACTGAAAACGCTGAGGGCTTTGGTGTATGAGCCCAACCCGATTGACTATGTGGTATTCCATTTTACAGATTCACTGATAGTGGAAGTATGCCAGCGAAAAGTAGATACCCTGCAACGAAGTGTTTCCGGAAGAATTGAATCGACATTGTCTCACACTATTGAGGAAATGGATATCTCCAATGATCTTACCAACAAGTTTGTCGACATCTTTGCCTGGGTAGTTGATTTTCAACGCTTGCAGAAAGGTGATCAGTTTAAACTCATCTATGAAGAAAACCTGGTCGAAGGAAAGCCCATTGGTATTGGAAAAATTTTAGGTGTTTACTTTGAGCACTCGGGCAGCGGTTTCTATGCATTCCCTTTTGATCAGGGTGATGGACTGGATTATTTTGATGATGAAGGTAACAGCTTAAGAAAAGCATTATTAAAATATCCGATCGAATTCACACGCATCAGCTCGCGCTATTCCAAAAGTCGCTTTCATCCTGTGGTTAAAGTCTTTCGTCCTCATTTAGGAACTGACTTTGCTGCACCCACGGGCACACCGATTCGCTCTGTAGGTGATGGCATTATTGAAGAGGCTCAATACAAAACCAACAATGGCAACTATGTAAAAATTCGTCATAACGGAACATACACCACAGGCTATCTTCACATGTCAAAAATTGCTGCCGGTATAAAGCCTGGCACCCGCGTGCGTCAAGGACAAACGATCGGCTTTGTAGGCAGCACGGGTTTGGCTACAGGCCCACACTTATGCTATCGCTTTTGGAAGAATGGTGTGCAGGTGGATGCCCTCCGGGCGGAACTTCCTCCCTCACAACCGGTGAAGCCTGAATTTTTCCCAGCCTTTCAAGGTGTAAAAGAGGATCTTATGAAACGTCTACAACTAATTTCTTTTCCTTCCGCTTCTTCCGAAGTAGCATTAGCTTCACGCTGAATTATTTAAATCTCACAATTTTACAGTTACTTTTTAGTTTATAAAGTAACTTATCGGGGTCCGTGCTTCTTTGTTGATAAACCATGTTAAGGCATTTCTTACTTCTACTATTTATTTCGATTTCAATTACCGCATGGACTCAAAAAGTGGGTGTAGTACTAAGCGGTGGTGCGGCCAAAGGAATTGCCCACGTAGGGGTTTTAAAAGCCCTGGAAGAAAATGAAATTCCCATCGATTATATTGTAGGCACATCAATGGGTGGCATTGTTGGCGGATGTTACGCTGCGGGCATGAGTCCCGATCAAATTGAAGAAATTGTGTTGTCGAAAGATTTTCTGAATTGGGTCAATGGCCGAACAGAAGAAGGTCAAAGCTATTATTACTTCAGAAACGATGACACCCCTTCCTTCATTCGTCTCAATCTTTCCCTCGACTCCACATTTTCTGTGCTCTTTAACAGCAGCATCGCCAACGATCTCTCACTCAATTTTGCTTTGGCAGAAAAATTTGCCCAGCCTTCGGCCATTGCAAAAAATAACTTCGATAGCTTATTCGTTCCCCTTCGGGTTATGGCATCCGACATTTTCACGCAAACCGAAGTTATACTTTCACAGGGTGCATTAAGCGATGCCTTACGCGCCACCCAAACGGTACCCCTATTTTATAATCCCATCCGCATCGATGGCAAATATCTTTTTGATGGAGGTGTTTATAATAACTTCCCTGTGGACGTGGCCCAAAAAGTTTTTAAACCTGATGTGATTATTGGCAGCAACGTGTCTTCAAAAGTATATGACGAATATCCATACGGAAAAGATGATAAACTCATTTCCAGGTCATTGATTTATATGTTTCTTGATAAATCCGATCCCTCTCAGGTTCCTGCTACGGGGGTTTACATTCAGCCCGATATTATAACCTTTACCTCCTTTGATTTCGCTAAAGCAAGAGCTTTGATCGACAGCGGTTATCTGCAAACCATGCGACAGATGCCTGAAATAAAGAGAAAAGTTGCATCACGCAGAACTTGTGAATCGGTAGCGGTGGCAAGAAATCTATTCAACAACAAGACTCCTCCTTTTTTTGTCAATAAAATTCAAGCAGAGGGCTTCAGTAAAAATCAAGAGCGGTATATTAATCGTTTTTTCAAAAAGACCGAACCTACTCATACTTTCAGTGAGGTAAAGCATGGTTTTTATCGTCTCACCTCTGATGATTACTTCAATAATCTGTTTCCCAGTTTTGGCTATGACACGTTAAACAAAAACTTCAACTTAAAACTTGCCAGGCGTCCTCAAAACAACTTTCAGGTAAACTTTGGTGGTGCCATTGCTACGCGAAACATCAGTACTATTTTTCTTGGCCTAAACTATTATTACTTCAATCGATCGCTCACGCACGCGGAAGCAAATTTTTACACCGGTGATTTTTACAAATCTGCTCAATTAAAATCGCGTATCGATTTGCCAAACCGAGGTCAGTTTTATATAGAACCTGAAGCCACATTCAACAAATGGGATTTCTTTGCTGGCAATGACCTGGTGGTTAAAAATTTATCGCCCACTGTTTTAAATCGAATTGACCGCAAAATAGGATTGAATGTGGGCGTTCCTGTCGGCAACAAATACAAACTTGTTCTTGACGGTTCGTACCTCAACAACCGAGATCAATATATCAACAATGATGTGCTGGTTTCAAGTGACACGCTGGATATTCTATACCTAAGGGGAAGCCGGTTTGGCCTTTCCTTTTCGACAAACACATTGAATAGAAAGCAATACTCATCGGAGGGAAAACGATTTACATTTTCATTTGACGTATTTGATTTCACCGAAACGCTTGAGCCCGGAAGTACTTCTGTTAAATCGCAATCCGTAAAAACCGATCACAATTTCTTTAGGGCTAAAATTTCACTCGAACAATATTTTTTGAAAGGGGTGTACAGCACAGGTTATTTCTTTGAAGGAGTTGCCTCCAATCAGAATCCCCTTTCCAGTTATACAGCTTCTATCATTAATGCTCCTGCGTTTTTTCCCATTCAGGATAGCCGGACGATTCTGCTCGAAAACTTCAGGTCATTCAATTATTTAGCGGGAGGCGTGCGGAATGTATTTAGATTGAAGAAGAGCCTTGACTTCCGTTTGGAAGGATATCTTTTCAAGCCTTTGCAAACCATAACAGAAGGACCCGATCAAAGTACAAAGCTGGAGCAAAACTTATCTGACATCTATTTCGCTGCCACCGCAGGATTGGTTTTACATAGTTCCGTTGGCCCAATCAGTTTGAGCCTTAACTATTATGGTGACAAAGAGAACCAGTTAGGCGTTTTATTACATGTAGGGTTTCTATTATTTAATAGAACTTCTTTGGAGTAACCCTGGAACAATCGAAGAAAAAGTGGGTTGTTGAGGTAAAGACCTTTTTTCAATGCATGTAATTTATTTTAAGCTTTTTCAAATTTTAGGTAAGTTTACCCATTATGAAAGGCTAAATGCTATCTCTTTAAGGAATCATGATGAAAAAACTTTATCTATTCTTTTTAATTACCTCCTCACTCTTTTTCAGAAATGGCTTTGCTCAGACCGTTCAGTGGGCCGATAAGGTGATTGAATTTTCTTCTGAGCTAACTCCGCTACAATATTCTGCTCAGCAAGCTTTGGGTAAACCAAATGTTCTTCCGGCTGGTGGTCAAAATCCAAATGCCTGGACTCCCGATAAACCAAAACGTTCGGAGTTTATCAAGCTCGGTTATTCAAATCCAATGCAAATTCAGCAAATCGCAGTCGCTGAATCTTATAATCCCGGAGCTCTTCTGCGGGTTTTTCTGTATGATGAATCAGGTAATGAGCACCTTGTGCATACGTTTACCCCAATGATCGTTCCTTTACAAGGTCGCATGCTTAATGTTTTTGTTGAAAAAACTACCTACAAAGTAAGTGCTGTGAAGCTTGAATTTGAAGGAAGTGTTATGCCTGACTACTTTTCGTTAGATGCCTTAGCCATTTCGGATTCTCATTATCCCATCATTGCCAATATTGATATTCCTGAACTGCTGAGCAAAGGGTTAGTGGTTGAGCAATTGGATACTAATGTTAATAGTGATTACAGTGAATTAAATCCCTTACTTTCTCCGGACGGTAAAACACTTTATTTCAGTAGAAGGAATCATCCCGAAAATGCAGGAGGTGCAAATGACAAAGAAGATATATGGTATTCTGAGTTAGATGCTGATGGGAAATGGTCGTTGGCCAAAAACATGGGTGGCACTTTTAATAATGAAAAACCTAACTTCGTTAATACCGTCAGCGCAACCCCTGATGGCCAAGTGGTTTTGCTGCTGGGAAATAAATATCTTGATAAAGGAAAAATGGTGGCCGGTGTTTCCATAAGCACGAATGAGGGGGGCAAATGGAGTGCTCCCAAGGCATTGGAAATTGAAAATGATTACAATTTCAGCGAGAAAGCCAATTACTTCATGACCAATTCCCGTAAGGCCCTTTTAATGTCCATAGAGCGTGATAATTCGCGGGGAGGTCGTGATTTGTATGTGAGTTTTGAAAAAGATGATGGCAAATGGACAGAGCCATTAAACCTCGGACGAGTGATAAACACAGCTGGAGAAGAGTCTGCTCCTTTTGTTGCCTCCGATGATAAGACGTTGTACTTTTCTTCAAATGGATTTAGTGGCTTTGGCGGTAGTGATGTGTATATGTCAAAACGATTAGATGACACATGGACGAATTGGTCATCGCCTGAAAACATGGGGCCAGATATCAACACCAAACTAGACGATCTTTTTTTCAATATTCCCTCAAGCAGTCAATATGCATATTACTCGCGTGGCATTGCCCCAAATAATGCTGACGTATTTAGAGTAAAAATGCCCGTGTTGTTAAGCCCAGATCCCATTATAATCATCAAGGGCCGATTGATTGATGCTAAGACTGGCAAACCGATTGGCGCTAAAATGATTTTTGAACGATTACCCGATGGCGTGCAGGCAGGGATAACCTATTCCAATCCGGAAACAGGTGAGTATGAAATCCATTTGCCCGGTGGTTATCTCTATCGTTTCCGTGTCGAAGCAAAAGATCATATCGTAGAAAGTCAAACATTAGACTTAAGGGATTTCAAGAAAGACGGATCGATTTTCCATAAAGACATCAGCCTGACTCCGATAGAAGAGAATGCCATGATCACTCTGAATAATATTTTCTTTGCTTTTGATAAATCCACCCTGAAGCGTGAGTCTTTTCCTGAACTTGACCACCTTGTTGGCTTGATGAATGATCGCTCAACCATGCAAGTTGAAATTACCGGACACACTGATCCGCTTGGAACAGAAGCTTATAATTTGAATTTGTCTGAACGAAGAGCGCGATCTGTGACTTCATACCTGGTGAAAAAAGGTGTCGCTGGTGATCGTATTACAACTACTTTCTTTGGTGAGTCGCAGCTCATGGATAAGAGCAACACAAAAGAAGGTAATCGAAAAAATAGAAGGGTAGAGTTTAAAATTATTAAGTTATGAGTACTGTTAGATTCGTACTAATCTATGTTCTGTCTCTGATTTCTATTTCAGGAATCTGTCAATCGGCAGACTCCCTGATTTACGCACAGGGAAAAATAATGAATGGTATCACCAAAGAACCCATCGTAGCAAAGATCTCTTACCAGAGTTTGCCTTATGGAAGTAAGGTGGGTTTCATTTCTGGAAGTTCGTTTTCATTTCCATTATTCGACAATGAAAAATATTCCATTACCATTAATGCTGCCGGCTTTGCGCCAGCTAAATATATTCTGGATCCTGCTGAAGCAAATTCTGATAGAAAAGTCATTCGGGACATAGAATTAAATCTGCCGAGTAGCGCTACCAACAATGCGGAAACAACTCATACCGTGGGTAAAGTGATGCGTTTGGATAATCTAATCTTTCAAGCGGGTAGTGCAAAGATTGCCTCCTCTTCATTTCAGGAGTTGAATGAAGTGGTGACGATGCTGAAGAATAATCCTCGCATGGTTATTCAGTTAGAGGGCCATACGGATTTCATAGGAGATGCCAAAGCAAATTTGAAACTGTCGGAAGATCGGGTGAATGCGATAAAGGACTATATGGTTTCTAAAGGGTCAAGTAAATCAAAAATCAAGACCAAAGCCTTTGGTGGAACGATGCCTTTGAGTCGTGAAAACACAGAAGCAGCACGTCAAATGAACAGAAGAGTTGAAGTAAGGGTATTGGAAAACTAACGAGTTGCAATGACAGAAGACTTTGCTTTAACAAAAGAGGCAAAAGGTCTAATGATGTTTTTCTTTTCTTCGTCAGGCAATTCACTATCTGCCACTTTGCTCACCAGAATTATTGCAAACTCAGCAATGCGTGGGGAATTATAAAGTCTAACAGCTCTCTTCAGCTTTAGCGCACACCCAGTAAGGTCATTATCATTAAAGGCTGATATCGCCTGATTAAAATAAAGGAGTCCTGTTAGTTGTTGGGGCATTACCTCCTGAAATAAATCCAAATCATATTGGTAATAATATTTATCTGTGTTAGCTGCGGTAAGGGTTTTGTTTTCGCGGTAAGTGCTTAATCTTTCCTTTACAGATTGTTCATCTGAAACAAACCCGTTAGTCTTATCGGTCAATTCCAGGAGTATTTGTTTTTGATTTGCCTCAACAACGAGAAAAATATGATAATTCGTTTCGATGATTTTGTACTCAAACCCAAACGAATCCAGCACGACACTAAAAAAGCTGGTAGCGCTAAGACAATCATAGTTGCCTGAATCAAAGATTTCAGGGAATTGTGAATAGGCCTTATACTGATGAAAAAATGTTTTATGAGATTCCCGAAATGCGTAGCGAAGAAAGTTCTCGTCAGATTTTATCTTATCCCTCTTTACCTGTAGTTCTGAAATAAACTGATTCATGTTTGAGGTTGCCAATTCAGGCCCCTGAGTTGGGGCGCTTTGAAGCAATAGCTGAAAACGATCTGCAGACTGGCTCCATCCAAGAATCGGGAACAGAAGAACTACTAACCACAAGAATCGCCCTAACATTACTTCATTGTTAACTTTGATAACATAAAGATAACATTCGCTTAACATAAGTCAACACCCGGTAACATAAACTTAACATTACGGATTTTAGAAAAATTAGATATCTTTCAATCAAGCCTATAAAAATTCATAGAAATGTCTATCTCTCAATCAGACTCTGACACGCTATCAACACTATTTGAAAAGCAAAAGAAGAGGAGTGTACTGCTTCGTCAGGAATCAATTAAAGATCGTAAGAGGAGAATCAAGGCCTTTGGAAAGTTCATTCTGTCCAACCGCGACCGAATCGGTAAGGCTGTTCATGCCGACTTAAGAAAACCTTTGGCGGAGATTGATCTTTCGGAGGTCTATCCCGTTGTAGCTGAAATTAGAAATGTGTTGAAAAATCTGGATGACTGGGCACAACCAGAGTTGATAGATGCCCCACTCACTTACCTCGGCACTCGCTCAGAGGTCATATTTGAACCGAAGGGCGTTTGCCTGATTATCGCGCCCTGGAATTTCCCTTTCAATCTGTGTCTTGGCCCTTTGATTTCGTGCCTGGCAGCTGGCAATACCGCTATTCTTAAGCCATCGGAAGCTACACCTCACACAGCCGGATTGATTAACACTCTCATTAAAGAGTTTTTTGAAGAGGATCTTGTCACCGTAATAGAAGGCGGAGTCGAAGTAACCTCAGCATTACTGAAGCTGCCTTTTGATCATATCTTTTTCACCGGAAGTACAGCCGTGGGTAAAATAGTGATGAAAGCTGCTGCTGAAAATCTTACCTCCGTTACATTAGAATTAGGCGGGAAATCTCCAACCATCATCGACAAATCGGCAAACCTCACCGATGCAGCCGCACGAATTGCCTTTGGTAAGTTTTTGAATAATGGACAAACGTGCATCGCCCCTGACTATATTCTAATAGAAGAAAGCGTAAAAACAGAATTCATTGAACTGCTGATAACAAAAATACACGACCTCTTCGGAGAAAACAGTAAGATTGATGAGCATTCGCCTACCTATTCACGCATTGTAAATCAAAAGAATTTTGAACGTCTGGACCGATTAGTTAAGGATGCATTGGAACAAGGCGCAAAATTAGAATTTGATGGGCCTGCAATGGCAGAACTAAAATATATGCATCCAGTAATCTTATCGCAGGTTTCTTTGCAAGCCAGAATTATGGAAGAAGAAATCTTCGGGCCGGTATTGCCAATTCTCACCTACACGACAGAAGAAGAAGTTATTAACTTAATTAACTCTAAACCTAAACCACTTGCTCTTTACATTTTCAGCAACCGCAAATCGTTTCAAGACAAAGTAATTCGTGAAACAACAGCCGGATCGGCCTGCATCAACGATTGTGTGCTACAGTTCACGCATCCTAATTTGCCCTTTGGAGGAGTTAATGCCAGTGGTATTGGAAAATCGCATGGTAAGTATGGTTTTATGGCCTTCTCAAATGAAAAACCGGTGGTTAAACAGCGAAGTGGATTTTCTTCAACCTATTTTTTACATCCTCCCTATACAGCCAGAGTTAAGCGCGTTATCGATATGATGGTAAAGTGGTTCTGACAAGAATTTAATTTGGCATTCGTTTGTTTAAAAATTGACCTCCATTGGTGGGGTATTTAGTAATTTTGTTACTACTCAAATTTTATAAGTCATTATGAAAATCGTGAAAAGAGTCCTGATTGGCATTGGGGTATTTATTATCATTCTAATTGCTGCCGCTGCTATTTTACCCACCATATTTAAAGATGACATCAAGGCAGCGGTCGACAAACAAATAGCTAAAAGCATAAATGCCGATGTGGTATTTGATGCCGACCATTTTGATTTAACGGTATTTAGAAACTTCCCAAATATTACTATTGAGATTAAAGAATTGGGCGTATTTAATCGAGCTCCTTTTGAGGGGGTACCCCTGTTTGTCGTAGACCATCTGGATATTGAATTGAATTTAAAGGATGTGCTCTTTGGTGATCAATTAAGTATAAAAGGAATTACACTGGAAGGCCCACAGATCGATATCCGTGTGTTAAAAGACGGTAGAGCTAATTATGATATCACCTATCCTGAAACAGAAACAACAGCCGTTGAAGGGCAGCCCGCCAAGTTTTCGTTTAGTATCGACCACTGGCAGGTAATTGGCGGACAACTGGCTTATGATGATCAGTCCATTCCCTTCTCGATGTCATTGAAAGGATTAAATCACTCGGGTAGCGGAAATTTCAATGAAGTGTCTTTTGATCTTACCACAAAATCCGTTGCCGATTCGGTGAGCGCAAAATATGATGGTATTGAATATCTCACTAATAAAAAAGCTGTACTCGATGCCATAATCACCATTAGCGAAGATTACGCTTTGTATACCTTCAAAGATAATTCGGCAAAGATCAATGACTTTGCCATGAGCTTTGATGGTTGGTTTAAAATGAATGAAAATGATTATGGCATGGACATTAATTTCAAAAGTCCTGAAAACACATTCAAGAGTTTACTATCCCTGGTGCCCGGTATGTATACCAAGGACTTTGATAAAATCGAAACGAAAGGAGATTTGTTATTCGCTGGCTTTGTAAAAGGGACTTACAGTGACACACAAATGCCTGCATTTAACCTGGCTCTCAATGTTCGCGATGCCATGTTTAAATATCCTGATTTGCCAACCGCTATTTCGAACATTAACATGGACTTATTGGTGGATAATAAAACCGGGGTAATGGAGAACACATTAGTTGATATGAAAAAACTCCATCTCGATTTTGGCAATAATCCTGTGGATGCTCGGTTGCTCATCGAAAACCTGAAGGATTACAGAATGGATGGAAACGTGAAGGCTACCCTAAACCTGGCCGAATTAAATAAGATGTTTCCGATGGAAGGGTTGCAGATGAAGGGCACCTATTCCGTTGATGCAACCGCGAAGGGTGTGTATGATAGTTTGAAAAAAGTTATTCCTGCCATCAACGCATCTATGTCTTTATCTAATGGCTACGTGAAATCATCCGAATTTCCATTGCCACTTGAAGATCTGAGATTCAATGCCACCATTAAAAACACATCTGGTAAAATGGCCGAAACGTTTATCGCTGTTAAAGACTTTGGAATGTTGTTGGATGGCGAAAAGTTAACAGCCGAATTATTACTTCAAAATCTGGATGACTACACCTGGGATCTTAAAGCCAATGGTGGTTTAGATCTTGAGAAGATCACAAAAATTTTCCCCGTGGAGGGAATGACCCTGGCCGGAAAAGTGAAAGCCAATTTGGAGACAAAAGGAAAATACTCCGATGTCGAAGCCAAAAAATATGATCGCTTGCCTACCAGTGGCACCGCTTCGTTGAAGGACTTTAAATTCAACTCTAAAGATCTTGCTTATGCAGTAACGGTAAGTTCAGCCGAAGCCGTCTTTGATCCTAAAAAGATTGAAGTGAAAAACACCAAAGGCACGATTGGAAAAAGTGACTTCGAATTGAATGGCTCAATCAATAACTACATTGGATATTTGTTCGGTCCCAACGAAACTATTCAAGGAACCATGAAGTTCAATTCTTCTTTGCTTGATTTGAATGAGTTTATGACAGAAACGGAAACAACCACCCCAGATTCCTCATCTTACGGTGTCATACCAGTTCCTTCCAATATTGATTTTTTGCTTCATTCTGAAATCAAAACAGTGAAGATGTTGGATTTTACCTTAACTGATGCTACCGGAGATATCGTTGTAAAGGATGGAGTAGCCAACATGAATGGAATAAACTTTAATATGTTGGGGGGGGCATTCGTGGTGAATGGTGAATACAACACAAAAGACATGAATCATCCAACATATGATTTAGCGTTAAAGATTAACAACCTATCCATTCAACAAGCAGCCAGTTCTTTCTCAGTAGTTCAGACTTATGCTCCAATAGCAGGGCTGGTGAACGGAAACTTTAACACTGATTTTAAAATCAACGGTGAATTAGGTCAGGATATGTCACCAAAAATGAATACAATCAATGCGGCAGGGCTTATAAAAATTGTTCAGGCTGCGTTAACTCAGTCTAAGTTAGTTTCTGGAATAGCCTCCTTGACAAAACTGGATAATACCGAAGAGGTAACTTTAAAAGATGTTATCATGTCGGCCACTATTAAGGAAGGTAGGATGAGTGTGAAACCTTTTGATGTCAAGTTTGGTGATTATGCGAGTAACATAAGCGGAAGTACAGGCTTGGATGGATCCATAAGCTACGCTATAAAAATGAATGTGCCGGCCGGCAAGCTAGGCTCACAGTTTCAGGGATATATCAATCAATATTCAGGAGCAAAAAATCCTACTTCCGAAATTCCAATTACTATCGCATTAGGAGGAACGTATAAGGATCCTAAAACCACCTTGCTCACACAAGAGCAAACAGAACAGGTGAAGGAGGCCATCACTAACGTAGCTGAAGAAAAAGGACAACAAGCTATTGAAGGTGCTCTTAAAGGTGATAAACCCGAAGACATTATAGGAAATATATTAGGCACCAAAAAAGACACCTCAAAAGTCAAAAAGGATACCACCCAAATCAAAAAAGACTCTACAAAAACAGATTTGAAACAGGAGACTGAAAAAGTGCTTCAGGATAAACTTCAGAATCTCTTGAAGAAGAAAAAGAAAAATTGATCTCTAATAAACTCAAATAAGAAAAGCGGCTTATCATGAGCGGCTTTTTTTATTTCATCTTCCTCAGCTCCACCCCGGTGAAGTAACCTTCTTTAATCAATGCTATTAATTGAGCTGGAGTGGGGTTAATTTGATAGAAGGTCTCCTCTTCCTTTTGGATCTCTTTTACTGGCATTTTTCTGGAAAGTTTCCTGAGCATTTCTCTTCTCTTTGCATCATCCTGAACATCGATGGACATAAACTCAAGCACACCGGGTGATTTTTGGCTTATCAATCGTAGCACCCATTGGTTATCATCTTTAAAGTTAACGAAGTAATAGTTTTCATAGAACTTTACCACCAGTGAATCACTCAACTTACCATTACCAAGCCAATCCTGATCTTCCTTGTCTTTAAAGTGATAGCCCCACGATTCAACGATTAATGTGTCTCCTGTTTCTCCTGTCTGTTTATCATACGTCTGATAGGTACCTCGCAACGCCAATGGTATTTCCTTTAATGGTGTGATTCCCGCAGGCTGTGCCTCCCGGAAGGTAACTTCTTTGCAGGAATACAAAAGCAAAGACCAAGAAATAATAAGCAGGAGCAATCGCATATTTTGTTTATACGGTTTTGTAATTTACAAGTTAAACGAATTTAAATAAACAGATGGCGGTGTCTCCTTACTTCCGAAAATAAAGATTCCCATCCTGGCGATATCGTGCTTGCAGTCCAGGTATTCTTTTAAAGACATCATTCATTTTATTCCCTTCATCAACAATAACATCAGGAGCGCCCTTGTCAAACGCTTTATCTATTAAAACTACATTCTCGAAATAATCCAGCCCAGTGAAAACCGATCGCGCCAACTTCCAATCATAAAATCCAGTAGCCATTTTGTTGTTTTCAAACAAGCCCCAGTCCGTGCCTAAAATCAAAACGCGCTTTTCAGTAATTTGATTATACGCTGACTTGCTGGCAAAAAGGTTGCTATAATCCACGCTGGTAATTTTGCTATATCGTGTAAGGTACATCATGGCTACCAATGAAATGGTAAATAGCCATATGGTTAACTCGGCCAATGTTTTTCGTCTTATTAATAAGATGTAATAACTAATAAAATATGAAAGTGGAGGAATACAGGTTATCAACTGATGTGGTTTTAAGCCTGGTGAAATGGCAGCCTCGGCAATAGCAAGTAAAATCCACAAGAACATGATCTGCGACAATTGGGATTGATACTTGGTTAATCGTGCTTCGCGATTTAACATGAAGAATGAAAGAAATAAAAACAAGATAGGTACCGCGCAAAGAACCAATAAAGAGGAGGGTTTCATGGAATATTCCTCCACCCAACTGAGATTAGCCCAATAAAAATTTTCGATTAGTGACGGGTAACTTCCTTTCATATAATAGATCAGCATGAGAAAGCCATGAGGAAGCATAAACCCAAAAAGCACAAGGAACATTTTTCGAATAGTCAAACGAGTGAAGATGGCCAGGATGATAATAACTCCCGGGAGGTACAACGCATAACTAAAAACGAACAATGATGCCAACCCAACATAAAGACCCAGGTTCATGACGATCTCATCGCGTTGAATCCGGAACTCTATCTCCTTGAAGAGATTGTTGAGCACAAACAAAAGCATCGTGGAGGCAAGCAGTTCGTTGGATAATGAAATAACATCAAATGAAAAAAAAGAAAGCACACCAAAAATGAGTGCAGGTAGGTAGGTGTTTTCGTTATGCGCTCTGCAGTTGATCAGAATAATGGTGAAGAAAGACAATTGAAAAAAGATAATGATCAAACTTAGCACATGACTTGTCACATGCGATCTTCCAAAGATTATATTAACCCAACCCGAAACCCAGGCAGCCAGGGGAGGTGTGTTTGTCAATACCTCCGCATACAGGCTTTTACCCTGATTTAACGTTTCGCCCAATACAAACATTTTTAATTCATCCAACGTGACTTTTACCGGGTCAATGAAAAGAGGTAGACTGACCAAAATCAAGACAACTAAAATGCCTAAAAGACGATAGGGATCATTGATGCGAAAAAAGCGTAACAGCACAGTGAAAGAGATTTCGCGCAAGTAAAATAAAAAAGTCGATAATCGGATTAGTAATTGCTCAGCACAGCGGGTAATCTTTAGTATCTTTGTCGCATGAGTGGCACAGTAAGACAACAAAAATATGGCAGACTCATTCAGAAAGAACTGAGTGATATTTTTTTAAAAGATAAAAAAGGATTTCTTGGCCATGCGTTCATTACCATTGCCGAAGTAAGGTTGAGTCCTGATTTAAGCATTGCTAAAGTGTATCTTTCTTTAACGCTGGCCAAAGACCAAGAGGCTGTACTAAAAAACATTCAACATCACAAAAGTGAAATACGCAAAGCGCTAGGAGATCGCATACGCAATCAAGCCAGAATAATTCCAGATCTTATCTTCTTTATTGACGAGGTGGAAGAGAACGCGCAGCGCATGGAAGACCTCATTAAGAATTTGAATATCCCAAAAGATAAAAGCGAAGAATAGCTCGTTTGCCGAACCCTTGAATCTGCCTTTTTTCATAGCGACCCGCTATTTTCTTTCTAAACGAAAGAAAAATTTCATCAATATCATTTCCATCCTTTCCATGGTGGGCATTGCTTTTTCAACTGCTGCACTCATCATTGTGCTTTCTGTTTTCAATGGATTGGAAGGATTGCTCCGCTCTCTCTATACTTCGTTTGATCCGGAAATAAAAATTGAATTAGTAAAAGGTAAATCCTTTGGAGTGACTGAGGAGTTTCTCTCTAAAATCAAATCCATTCATGGAGTTGGTATCGTCACGGAAGTAATCGAAGACTATGCTTATGTACGCTACCGCGATGCCGATATGGTTGTCACGATGAAGGGTGTGAGCGATAACTTCATTGATCAACACAGACTAGACGATCACCTGGTTGATGGAGAGCTTGTGCTGAGAGAAGATGGAATAAAGTATGCCATCATCGGGCGGGGTGTGCAGTATGCGCTTTCTGTTGGCGTGGAGGAAAATATTTTTCCGCTGCAGGTTTTCTACATCAAGAATGCAAAATCCACTTCCATGGATCCTTCACAACTCTATGCACAAAGTGCTCTCCAGCCAGGAGGTGTCTTTTCAATAGAAAAAACATATGATGAAAATTTCATTTTCGTTCCCCTCGATTTTGCAAAAGATTTACTCAATTATGGTGACAAGCGCACCTCGATCGAAATACAAACCAAGGCAGGCACCCATGTATACGATGTTCAAAATGAAATAAAGAAAACACTAGGAGATTCTTTCCGGGTTCTCACCAATGAAGAGCAACATAATGATCTTTACCGGCTGCTTAAAATTGAAAAGCTTTTTACCTTTCTTGCTTTATCTATGCTGATCGTGGTTGCATCCATCAACATTTTCTTTTCATTGATGATGCTCGCGCTGGATAAAAAGAAAGACATCTCTATTCTGGCTGCGCTCGGTGCACATGAAAGCTTCATTCAAAAAATCTTTCTAAACGAAGGAGCACTCATTGCCTTTCTGGGTGCCGGAATTGGCCTCGTGCTGGGGGGTGCGATTTGCTGGCTTCAGGACACTTTTGGGTTAGTCGGGATGGGAATGGAAAATGCCATTGTGAACAGCTATCCAGTAAAGATGAAATTCACCGATTTTCTGTTAACAGCCCTGGTTATCATAAGCATCACCGCTATCGTTTCATTCTATCCTGCCCGCAAAGCTTCTAACGCCTCCACACCCCAACATCTGTAGTCACTCTTTTGATGTATGATTTTGGTCAAAAAACTAAAAATTAGTACCTCAATTTTTACTATTTTGCCATTCGGCTCATTCCGTAAATCAAAAAAATAGACTGATTTGCTGTGCTTTTGAATCTCAGGATGCTGCGGAATGTTCTGATTAAAGAATTAAAAGGCTTATGAAGGTTTCTGCTGCCCTGCCCTTTCAAATCATTTACTCGCTCTATCAGCACGAGTATCTGGGCTATATTTTTGAGTCTTTTATTGTACACCTGGACGAAAAGGGAAAGCTTACTTATCAGCATCAAAACATATCACATAAAAACGCGAGAGAGTTTTCGAAAGGATTAGATGATCGTGACTTTGAATTGATTGAAATGATGGACGGTATGAGTCAGGATGCTGTGCTCAAACATTTCTCAAAAAAAATAATGAAGCCCGATGAGTTCTTCAGCAAAGTCTACAAGAAAGAAAAAGGCGATGAGCTGGTGCAAGAGCAGATTGAAGCATTCATGGAAAAGCGAAGGGCTACTGTGCTGGATAAACTAAAAGGCAAGATGCTTTTTGAAATGGGTAACGATGGCGAGCCCACCTGGAGAAGGTTGGAAGTTTTAGAAAAACGCGCCAGCATTCAATTTCATTTTCAGCGAAACACAGAAAGCACCAACTATTATCCTACCATCACCTACGAAGGCAAACGCATTGATATACCTAACCCGGCAGCCTACCTGGTTTGCAAGCATCCTGCGTGGATGGTGCTTAATGGTAAGCTGTATGGATTTGATAAGAATGTGGATGGAAAAAAGCTTTTGCCTTTCTTGAGCAAAAAGCATGTGGTCATTCCAAAGAACCTAGAAGAGACTTACTACAATCGTTTTGTCGCTCCCTTGATTGCCTCGTTTGATGACATTGAGGCGCAAGGATTTGAAATAAATAAAAATGAGTATAATCCTCATCCTCATTTGACCATCGCGGAGTTACCACCCGCCTCCTCAAAGGAAGTGACCACCTTGTTTGGCAATGTGGGTGCAGACGGGCCGAGTGATGATGAAGCGGGAAAGATTGTCTTTGCTCTTTCTTTCAAATACGGCAAACATCGCTTCCGCGGAGATGCCTTTGGCCCGGTAAGCGTCACCGTGGAGAAAAAAGATAATGACTATGTTTTCCATCGCGTAAAGCGAAACACAGAAGCCGAAAAGAAATATGCTCAAACATTAATAAAACTTGGCTTACCCTTGCGCGGATTTCGCACAGCGGTTGAAAAAGCGCAGGCGTTCTCCTGGCTTAACGAAAATCGCGTAAATCTTCTCAACCTGGGTTTTGAAGTTAGTCAGCCCGAAAACAGAGATAAGAAATACTTTGTTGGCAAAGCCGTGATTGAACTTGAAGTAAAAGAAAACATTGACTGGTTTGACATTCATGCCAGGATCAAATTTGGTGAATACGAAATCTCATTTAAAGAGCTTCGAAAATTAATCCTCAAAAAGAAGGTAGAATTCAAATTGCCTAATGGTGAAATCGCCATTATACCAGAAGCCTGGTTAATAAAGTATGGCGATCTATTCGCTATGAGCGAAACTCATGGTGATCATGAAAAGCCGATGTTGAAAAAACATCATGTGGGATTGCTGCGCGATCTGGAAGAAGGCAATCTTGCCAAGGTTCACATGAGCGACCGCTTGCGCAATTTGCAATCCTTCACGGGCATAAAAGATTATCCATTACCGGCTGGTTTTGTGGGCACACTTCGTCCCTATCAAAAAGCAGGTTACAACTGGCTGCAGTTTTTAAATGAATTTCATTTAGGTGGATGTCTTGCCGATGATATGGGTTTAGGTAAAACCGTGCAAACTCTCGCGCTGCTGCAATCTGAAAAAGAAAAAGGAAGTACCGGTACCTCGTTATTGATCATGCCAACATCTCTTGTTTATAACTGGGAGATGGAGGCGGCTAAGTTCACACCTGGTCTGAAAATTCTTACTTACACCGGCACATTAAGAAATAAGGACATGGAGCAATTCGGGAAATACGATGTGGTGCTAACCTCCTATGGTATTACGCGACTTGATATTGATCTTTTACAAAAATTCTTTTTTAACTATGTCATACTTGATGAATCGCAGGTGATAAAAAACCCGACTTCGAATATTGCCAAAGCGGTGATGGAATTGAGATCAAAGTTTAAGCTCACACTCACCGGCACGCCACTTGAAAATACTACAATGGATTTATGGTCACAAATGACTTTCATAAATCCTGGTCTTTTGGGCGGTCAGACTTTTTTCAAAAATGAGTACCAGGTGCCCATTGAAAAACGGCATGATGAGGTAAAGATGAAAAAACTCAATGCGATTATCCGACCGTTTATTCTCCGCAGACTAAAGTCGCAAGTGGCTACTGATCTTCCCGAAAAAGTGGAGAATATCTACTACACCAACATGACGGTTGAGCAGGAGAAGAAGTACGAAGAGGCGAAGTCATTCTATCGTCATAAAATACTCGATCAGATTGATAAGGAAGGAATCAACAGTACGCGCATGATGATTTTGGAAGGCCTCACTAAACTGAGGCAACTTTCCAATCACCCTAAGATGATTGACCCTCGTTATGAAGGTGACTCAGGCAAACTGGAAGATGTTTCGCACATGCTTGAAAACGCATTGCTGGAAGGTCACAAAGTTTTAGTGTTTAGTCAGTTTGTGAAGCATCTTGACATCATGAGAGAGATGTTGAAGGGCCGGAAGATTCCCTTTGCCTATCTGGATGGTTCCAGTAATGATCGCAAGGAGCAAGTTGAAAAGTTTAATAAAGATCCATTCCTGAAAGTATTTTTGATTTCGATCAAGGCAGGCGGTCTGGGTCTTAATCTTACCGAAGCGGATTACGTATTTATCCTCGACCCTTGGTGGAACCCAGCCGTGGAGGCGCAAGCAACGGATCGCGCTCACCGTATAGGACAGAAGAAAAAAGTATTCAGCTATAAGTTTATTACACGCAATACTGTAGAGGAGAAAATTCTAACCCTGCAAAAGCACAAGTTGAAACTTTCAGAGAACTTGATTCAAAATGAAGAGAACGTAATCAAATCGCTTTCGCGTGAGGATATTGAAATGCTGTTGAACTAAGCATTCGTATCCTCTTCTCGTTTTCTTTTCCATCGATTATGTGACCATAACCATCCCGATGGGTTTTGACGAATGATTTTTTCTGTTGCTTTCACATAATCCTCCACAATCTGTTGGCTCTCTTTTTCATAAGGAGGTTGTGACACCACAAATCCTTCCGCTTCGTAATATCCTCGCTTGATTTTTCTTACACCAAAAAAGATAGCGGGATATTGAGTGATATACGCCAGCTGACCAAGACCCAGGAAGAAGGCGGTATCCTGATTCATAAAATTAGTCCAGTACTTTTTATCATGAGCAAGACCAGGAAACTGATCGGCCATAATAGCCACACCGCGCAAGACGTTTTTTCTACGGATGGCTTCGCGGGCTACTTGTGCGCGTTCAATAGGGTAGCCGCCAAATCGGGTACGGCTCTCCAATGAAAAATCGTCAAACAATCTGCTGCTTTGCTCCTGATAGACAAAGTCCACCTTGAAAGGCAGGTACAGACATCCTGAAGTTAAAAGCCATTCCCAATTAAACTGATGTGAGGTAAGCAGGATGATTGATTGTCCACGATCGGCAAAGGGTTGGGCAATCTCCGGGTTTTTATAAATCAATCTTTTCATCAACTCTTCCTTCGAAATCGTCAGAAGTTTTAATGTTTCCACGCCATAATCACAAAGGTCCTGGTAGAATTGGCGCTCTATGTTTTTTAGCTCGTTTGCACTTTTTTCCGGAAACGAGTTCTTAAGGTTTTTACGCACCACTTTAATCCTATAGCCAACCATATAATAGCTCACCACAAAAAGGAAATCGGAGAAGGCATAGAGTATTGGAAACGGAAGACGTGAAAGCAACTTAAGGAAAAACATAGGCTTCAAAATTAAAACAATGTTTTGATTACTTTTACCTTCCACAATCAACGCATGAAAAACAAAGTAGTAGTTATAACCGGTGGCTCTTCAGGAATCGGTAAGGCTCTGGCCGAAAAGTTTGGAGAGGCAGGGTCAAAAATTCTGATCACCGGTCGTCACAAACAGGGGTTAGATATCACCGTTAACGAACTCCGAAAAAGAAATATAGATATCCATGGTTTTCAGGGTGATGTGAGCAACGAACAGGACAACCAAGCTATGGCTGAGGAGGCGATTCGTGTCTATGGCACCATTGATATCCTTATTAACAATGCCGGCATCTCCATGCGAGCGATGTTTTCTGAAGTCGAAATAGAGGTTGTTAAAAAGGTAATGGACATCAATTTCTATGGAGCACTTTATGCAACCAAGTATTGCTTGCCTGAAATCGCAAAAAACAAAGGATCCATTGTTGGTATTTCTTCGATTGCTGGTTTTCTCGGATTACCGGGCCGCACCGGTTATTCCTCATCCAAGTTTGCACTAAATGGTTTTTTGGGAGTTATGCGAACAGAGTTACTAAAAACCGGTGTTCATGTGCTCACTGCATGCCCGGGTTTTACGGCTTCCAATATTCGTAAGCATGCTTTAACCAAAGACGGTCATGAGCAAGGAGAATCTCCACGAGCCGAAGAAAAAATGATGTCTGCTGAAGAGTGTGCGCATCATATCTATAAAGCTGTGGTGAAAAGAAAAAGAACCTTAGTGCTTACCGGCCAGGGCAAACTCGCAGTATGGCTGAATAAATGGTGGCCCTCCATGGCTGAGAGGCTTGTCTATTATGTGATGGCTAAAGAGAATAATGCTCCTATGAAATAAGTGTTAGGTCTTATTCATAAAAACCATCTTCATGTGATCTGCCTTGTTGATATTCTTATAGAACTCTATTAGTTCATTATACGAATCTGCCGGAAATTCTCCTTTGTTCATTTTCATCTTGCGTGAGTAGATCAAGCTGCCTTGATCTATTTTAAAGCTAGATTCATACTCCCCAAAACGTGACTTAAGGATAACCGGCTCAGGAATAAATTCAGGATAAATTTCTTCTGGCAAATGATAACTAATCCTATCCTCATCGATATATGGCATTCGCAATACGATCGTTGAATTCCTTTTCTCTAGTTTTTCAGGAATATAGGTAGATCGATTCATCAGATTAGGCGTAAGAAATATTCGCTTACCACTAACTGTTGCTAATCGATTTAAGATCAGTTGCACCTCTACCTCAGCAGAAGGAATTTTATCCTTGCTATTCTTCATCGAGAATTTTTCAATATCAAAACTTGGAATTTGTGTGGTGTTCTGAAGCCATTTCTTCTGATCATCATACTGCTTGGTCACAACGAAATTCAAACCATCATTTTCATATTGGAGACCCTGGTATTTCGTTTTCACATTTGCCTTGGCATTTCCTGCAGCATCAAGATATACTTCTGCTTCTCGGGATTGAACGTTTCTTTCAGCCGGATGTGAAGGAGTTTTAACCAACACACCGCCTTGTTCTGTCACCATCATGGCATAACGGTCATCCGTAAACTTGCCCATCCAACCAAATGGATTAGTTTGGCTGGTGCACTCCAGCCAAAGCGTATCTTTTTTATTAGGCACCGCAACAATCACATGGTTGGCCTGATCGCTGGGAAAGCTCGGATCAACGGCTGATTCATTTGCCCCTGCTTTAATGGTGGTATAATAACCTGTTATGTTTACTTCCCTAAGAAGAGCCACCATATAATTGGAAAGAGCCTTGCAATCTCCGTAACCTGTTTGATCGACTGTTTTTGCTTCAAAAGGCTGAAGGCCTCCAATTCCTAATTGAATGCTTACATAACGTGTTTTATTTTGCAAGTGCTCATATAACAAACGGATTTTTTCTTCATCTGACTTAGCGTCTTTGGTAAGTTCTTTTACTTTCAATTTCGTTTCTTCCGGTAATACTGCGCGGCCTTCATTTAGTTTTGCCTGCCAAATGCCAAAATCTTTCCAGGTATCCATTTTTCCTGCATAGCCTCCAAATTCAAAGTCTACAGGAGATACGCGAATATTGGGGACGGACTTCTCAAAATCGTCTGAGTATTTTTCAAACTTCTGAGGAACAATGCTGTCGAACTTCCACTTCAATTGCTCTCTTGCATCGGCCAATTTTTCTAAGTTTGGCGCCTCAATCTTAAAAAGTTTATATCGTGGTTTTAATTCACTTAGGTAGCTGATCGTATAGGTCTGATGCTGTGTTGAAACCTCATCATCTCTATACAGAAAAAAATCAGGGGCCGAGTACAGGAATTTTAGCTGCACCTCATACTCAAATTCAACTGTGTATGGATAGATAGCCTGACTAAGATCGGCAGACTTTGAACGATTATCACTTAATAATGAAAACCCATCATAATCGCTCTGATCTGCAATATCACTTTGTTTTAATTTTTTGATCTCTTTTCCTAACGCATCATACACAACGGCTCTCATAAATTTTATCGTGCGAAGTTTATCATAGCCAACGCCAACAATCGCATAATCTTTTGCTTTTGCATTTAGAATCGTAATCACCTGCTTTGAATAATAGGATGAACTACTCTTCGATAGAATATCCACGCGTATTTCTTTATGTCTGATTACGGCATACATACCCTTCTTCATTTCTTCAGGAATCTGGTTAACCGGGTACTTTGGTTCATTGGCTCCACTTGCCTGAATGGTTACCAAAATCAATAAAAATAGTAGCGTTCTCATTATTTTTTCTTTAACACAACTTGTTCTGCCTGCTTAGCTACGACTTGATTATAAAACTCACGAAGGTTAGGGTAATCAAGCTGGCTAAAAAGGGCTTGATTTATCTGAAAGTTGCAAACAATACTCAAGAGACTTCCGGCCTGATTTATACTGTATGTAAATCTTCCTGCATTAGCCGGTAGAGCAAAAACCTTTGATTGCGGAAGTTCATCAACCACATAACCTTCTGGTATAGATATTCTGCATGTATAAATTCTCTCAAACGCACTACCATAATCCACCGGATACTCCCGGGTCTCCAGTTTAAATGGATTCACATCCATTCTTTGTAAAATAAGCGGATTAAAATAAAGCGCCTCCGGGGTTGATACGACATGTTCATTTACGATTAACTCATAGGTCTCCTTCAAGGGCAGATTGATTTCTTTTGCGTTTTCTATTTTCGTTTTCGTGATTTCCCATGATCTGTCTCCTAAAAAATCTTTGACATACTCTGACTCATCTTTCGATAGGTAGTTTTTACGGCTGGCAAGGGCAGCATATCCTACACGATCAATTTGAAGTTTACCTTTTAAGTCACCAGAACCACTTAAAGTCAAATCAGCATTAACAACGGTTCTTGACTTTGCTGACTGAAGTTTTACCCATTGATAACCCTCTTTTGATACCACAAAGCCGTTGCCATTTAAACATCTCTCCGGAAGAACTCCTGATGGCAGAAGTTTTTCTGTTCCATCCAGCAACATCGATTTGTCACCTATGGTTGCCATACAAATCACATAATTAAATTGCGATGAAATGGGTGTGGTTTCCCTCACAAATCCGTGATCACGGGTACTCAGCAGAACCGGAGAAACTTTAATGTCTGCTTTATCTAACATGGATGCTATCAATAGATTTATTTCAGCCGAACTTCCCTTCTTATCCTCAAGCACTTTTTTAAGATTCTTTGATAATAATCTCCGGTTAGTGCCATCCCACGCTACATTCATATTCACATAATTAATAATGGCACCAATCTTATCTTCCGGTTTTGTCATTCCCGTTGTGATTTCCTCCACGGTTCGTTTTAAAAATCCATTGCCTGTTACTTCCCCTCCAAAATCACTACTTTCTGAATATTGCTTGTTGATATCTTCCCAGCTACCCATATATCTATTTATGGGTTGGTTAGGGTACTGAGTTGACACTAACTCAAAATTCATCTTTGAAAGATAATCCCTTGACGTTGTAATAAATGGTTCTGGTTTAAATGCAGGCACATCCTGGGCAGCCCAACGAAAGCGGTTTTCCTGATAAACTATTTCATCGGTATTAAACGCTGTTTTTACCGATGTTGTCACTCCTGTTCGCTCTTTAGAAACTAACGTAATCCTAGCCTCCTGGCGGCTATTTTCATTAGCAATAAGTTTGATGTAACCCTGCATGTATTTGTCATAGGAAAAATATTCCGGAATGCGTGCGCGATATTCACTCCACACCGTTGGAATGGTGCTTTGAAATTCCCAATCCTGAAAATTGAAAATAAAGTCCGATTTCACCTTGTATGTAAGTTCTATGATGGAGCCAACCTTTACATTAGGCATTGTAACTTTTGTGATATCGGTGTTTGCATCTTGTTTTTCTTTAAAGACTGCATCACTTTTTAATTTGGTTTCTGAAACCTTTCCGTTTTCAAGGTTATAGGTTATCCCTTTTAATCCCATCACCTTTTCATCATTAGAACCATCGTGATAAAGCGGGATGAGGAAGTTTGCCCAATCCAAGCCATCCTTGGTAAGAATCTTTATTCTGGTTAGTCGCTCAAATTGCAATATAAATCCATCTGACTCATCATATTGAATTATCGACTCTCCAAAATCTGTTAATACAACAGCCGAAGCAGAAGTATCAGCAGGATAATCTTTCATTAATAATTGCTCCATCGGCACATCGCCAAATTTGATGGGTGTTTTTTGTGCGTAGCTAAATAGTGGCAACAAAAAAAGGAAGAAGAACTTGATTAAAGACTTCATGCATGTGTTAGGTTAGGTTATAGAAATAAATATATAATTTGAATCGCTTAAGAGTAAATGGATGTAAGATTATCTTACTTTTGAATGATTTATAAAATTTTCAAGTGGCCAAATCAAAAACTCTTTTCTTCTGCCAAACGTGTGGCTATGAGTCGCCCAAGTGGATTGGTAAGTGCCCATCATGCGGATCGTGGAATAGCTTTGTGGAAGAAGTCGTTTCAAAAAATGAAACGGATCGCAACGAGTGGCGACAAGAGTCTACCAAAAGCAGAGTAAGCAAGCCCAAGACACTGAATGAAATTGAATCAACCGGAGAAATCCGTATCGCCACACCAGATAATGAGCTAAATCGTGTATTGGGGGGTGGCATCGTGCCCGGTTCATTGATACTGATTGGAGGTGAGCCAGGCATTGGTAAATCAACCTTGATGCTTCAGCTCGGTCTTTCTCTTCAGAAAGCAAAAATACTTTATGTCTCTGGTGAAGAAAGCGAGCAGCAGATCAAGATGAGAGCCGAACGTTTGTCAACCAAGCCAGCGGGCAGTTTTGAAAATTTCTACATGCTGGCTGAAACTTCCACCAAAAATATTTTTCAGGCCATAGAAACATTGCAGCCGAACCTGATCATCATTGATTCCATACAAACACTTCATTCTCATTTATTGGATTCAGCGGCTGGAAGTATTGGTCAAGTAAGACAATGTGCAGCAGAACTGATGAAGTTTGCCAAAGAAACAAATACACCCGTGTTTCTCGTTGGCCACATTACTAAAGATGGAATGTTGGCTGGTCCGAAAGTATTAGAACACATGGTAGATACTGTGCTTCAATTTGAAGGCGATCGTCATTTGGCCTACCGTATTTTACGCACGACAAAAAATCGTTTCGGTTCCACATCTGAAATTGGTATTTATGAAATGTTGGGGAATGGATTGAGAGAAGTTTCCAATCCATCCGAAATATTAATCTCTCAAAAGGACGGGCAACTGAGCGGTGCAACGATCGGTGCAACCATTGAAGGCAATCGTCCTTTGTTGATTGAAATACAATCCTTGGTCAGTCCTGCATCGTATGGAACGCCTCAACGCACGCCAACAGGGTTTGATCAGAAGCGATTAAACATGTTGTTGGCTGTGCTCGAAAAACGATGCGGCTTTCGCATGGGCACACAAGATGTGTTTGTGAATATGGCCGGAGGTATTTATGTGGAAGATCCCGCCATTGACCTTGCGCTTTGTATCTCCATCATTTCATCGATGGAGGAAATACCAGTGAATGATAAAGTTTGCTTTGCTGCTGAAATTGGTTTGGGTGGCGAACTGCGTGCGGTGAATAGAATTGATCAAAGGATTTCAGAAGCGGAGAAGTTGGGTTTTCAGGAAATCTATATTTCGAAATACAGCCAAAAATCGTTGGATTTGAAGAAGAGCAAAATCACCGTGAAGTCTTTTGGTAAGTTGGAAGAAGTGTTTCAGGATTTATTTGGATAAGGCAATAGCCACTGATTCACAGATTTTTTTAATTTGACAGCAGTTCTCAAATAGTGATCTTTGTTCATGCTTTCAGCCAAAGAAATTCAAAAACTGCAAGAGTACCTGGCCAGTAAACCGGTGACCCGCGCCTTTATTTTTGGATCCTTTGCCAGAAATGAAGAGCAGCCAGAAAGCGATATTGACATTCTGATTGAAATCGAGCAGCAGGTAAGAATGGGGCTGATAAAATTTGCCAACATGAAATTCGATCTGGAAGATCTTTTTAATCGCAAGATTGATCTATTGGCAGAAGGAGGAGTGTCCAAATTCATTAAGACTTACATTGAAAAAGATAAGGTCTTGGTTTATGAAAGATCCTGATGGAATCCTTTTTTACTGACACACTTGGTTTCTCCTCCGATATTTTCAGTTTCCTGATTTTACCGTTGCTTATTTTTCTGGCGCGCATCTGTGATGTGTCGATCAACACGATTCGTATCATTTACATGTTGGGTGGAAGAAGACTAACCGCAACGATGATGGGATTTTTTGAAGCGTTCATCTGGTTGCTCGTAATCCGTGAGATATTCAAACACCTCGATAACTGGCTTTGCTATGTCGCCTATCCTGCTGGCTTTGCCTGTGGAATTTTCGTAGGCATGATCATCGAAGAGAAAATCGCTTATGGAAAAGTGATCGTGCGAATCATTACCCGTAAGGATGTTACTCAACTCATTCAATACCTTAACATACAAAGTTTTCGTTTCACCAAAGTAAATGCCGAAGGTCCCGATGGAAATGAAACGCTCATCTTCACCGTGCTTGAACGTGAGCGTTTGGATGATTTACTCAACAAACTGAAAGAACTCATTCCAACGGCTTTCTACACCATCGAAAAAGTAAAGGCTGCTGCCGAAAGTGGTGCGTTGCCAGAGGAACGTGGTGGATTAAGAATGTTTACCTGGCTGAGAGGTGTGATCAGGAATTAGATACTACTCATTGATAGCTTAGACCAAATAGGCAAAATTTATGTATTTAGAATCAAATACTTAGTAACATGAAACAGCTAAAACAATTAAGCGAAGAGGAAAAGGCTGAAGCGCTTAATAGAGTGAAGAATGATGTTCTTCAAAGGCATAAACGAATAAATGAAAGATACATGAAGGGCGTGATAATTAAAGGGGTTCATCATCCTCTTTTTGTTTTCCTTCAAGGTAGAATTGAAATTAGAGAGCAGCCAAAGACTTTCCCATTTAAAAATGTTTCTTTTCCGGGTTTATTCTATACCATGCATATTGGCCTTGATATAGATCAAAATCCATTTTTTATTGAGTGTGAAAAAACCGGTAAAGTATTAGTTGGTATTAAATACTATTTCAAAACTTATGAGAAGGCTAAAAGAATTGCGCTAAAAATTAGTAATACTAGCGGTATTGAAATTATTGAAAAATTAGACTCAACAGAATCTCATGATTTAGAAGATGGAATAGAATTAAACTATACTACAAGAAGCATGGAAAGATATAGAGGCGGATCGACTGGTGATCTATACGATGACTTTATTGATGATGTTCTTGACGGTGATTCGGATGCTTATTGGAACATCGATTAGCCTAGACAATTACAACTTATTATTATTACTCGCTTGGAGTCCTCCTGAATGAACAGCTAAAATCGTTGAACCCGATTCAAAGAAATTCTTCTTAATCAAATCCATGATCCCAAACATCATCTTCGCTGTATAGATCGGATCTAATGGTATGTTGAATTGCTTTTCAAAATCATTCATAAACTCTATCAACTCGTTCGTCACTTTAGCGTAGCCACCAAAATGATAATCGTAAACGAGCTGCCAGTTTTTCTTCGAAGTATATTTTCTGATTTCATCTTCCAGAAATGTTGCCCCTTTTAAAGAAGGAAATCCAATGACTTTTTTTGATTCTTCCAGACCTTCAATCATCCCTGCTATTGTTCCACCTGTTCCAATCGGCAAACAGAGATAATCAAAATCAACCTCAGCGCTGAGTTGCTTGGCAAACTCTCCACAACCCTTCACGGCCAGTTCATTCGTTCCTCCTTCCGGGATCAGATAAAAATCTCCAAACTGATGATGGAGTTGCTCAATGAATGATGGTTCAGTTTTATTCCGATACGCTTCGCGCGAAACATAATGAAGTTGCATGCCGCTCGCTTTCGCGAATGAAAGAGTTGAGTTTAACGGAAGCGTTTCTTCTCCCCGGATTATTCCAATAAACTTCAAACCCAACTCATGCGCAGCTGCTGCGGTGGCATAAATGTGATTGGAATAGGCTCCCCCAAACGTGAGCAACGTATCATGCCCAGCTTTTAAGGCCGTCTCAAGATTGTATTTGAGCTTCCACCACTTATTGCCCGAAACAAAAGGATGGTTTTGATCTTCGCGTTTGATTAATAATTTTATTTCTGCCTGCTGGATCAAAGGGGATTGCAGTTCAACGATTGGTGTTGGAAGATAAAAAAGTTCTGTTTCCATTACACATCTGTAATAACATCAAACCCTTTGAAACTGCCCGTTATAGCCAACCCGGAAACTTTTTCAGAAATGCCTTTCTTCTTCAATTTTCCCGCTATCTCGTTTACCGTGGCACCAGAACCAACGGCATCATCAATTAACAAGATGTGCTTAAACTTTCGCGTTTCGGGTACAGAAAAAGTTTGCTGTGCATTGGTTATGCGCTCCTCCAATTTACCCAATGATTTTTGTGGCACCGGTATCATGCCACTAATTTTGTTAAGTTTTATTAAAGGCAGCTTGAGCGAATAGTGGGCTTGAAGGTATTTCATCAACTGAACTTCACGCCTGATCGTGGGTGGAATAAACCCGACTCCATCGACTTTAATAAGGTCGCAGAGCTGCTCTACTTTTTGTTTTGTTTCAGAAACCAACAATTTCATCAACAACTTGCTTTGTCCTTGCTTGGCATAGTGGAGAATTGTACCCAGTCTGGTTTTGCCGAACCGTTCAATTGCATAGAAATCCAGGTAGTATAGATTATCAAGGTTAATTGCTTCGTATCCTTTTGTGCCTCTTAGTTTTTCCATGCCATTGATAAACCCGTCAGCATTATAATAGTCTTGATATCGTTGGTGAGTGACCGTGTATTCGTTTACCGTTTTCTCAAACGGCAGTTTGCGTTGGGAGCACCATAGTTGAAACCCTTCAGATCCCTCTTTTAATTGGCCCGTCTCTGTTATTATGATAAAGTTTTTTTTCAAAAATTTTTCCTGATCAATATGTAATGGGGTATTGACCTGCCGATCTTCAGTTTTTAGTTGATAAACTGTCTTGGGTGGCCTTCCAATTTTTTGAATCTTATTTGCTTCCGATAGTTCAAGCAAAGCCAAATGAATCATTTGCCTTGAAACCATTAGGTTTTCTGCCAGTTCATTTACTGAAAGTGAGCCATGTTCTTCAATTAGTTTAATAATACCTTCCTTACTAGTCATTTTACACTTTACAGTAAAGTGTCAAATGTAAAATTATAATATTTCTTAAACAAGCACTTTTACTAAATTTATTAGTAAATAGCTAAATGGATAATGAGTACTTTAAAGGTCGTGGGGCCCAGATCAAAACCGAAAACCGGTTTTTAAAATCTCAATATGTGACCGACCACATCGAGGGACTTGACGAACCCTTGCTGGAATCGCCCACCACGCAAATCTTTTTCGAAACTCCGAAAAAGATCGTGAATAAAGTAGACAGCCCTGATTTAAGTATGATGTATTCCATGAATCCGTATCAAGGCTGCGAACATGGATGCATTTATTGCTATGCACGAAACACGCACGAATATTATGGCTTCAGTGCAGGGTTGGATTTTGAAAGCAAGATCATCGTAAAGAAAAATGCGGCCACGCTTCTTGAGCAACATCTGCTTAATAAAAACTGGAATGCCGTACCCATTATGCTGAGTGGTAACACCGATTGTTATCAACCGCAAGAGAAGAAATTTGAAATCACCAGAAACATATTGAAAGTCTTTGCCATGTATCGTCATCCTGTGGGCATGATTACTAAAAACAGTTTAATCCTTCGCGATCTTGATTTGCTTAAAGATCTCGCCAGCGATAACCTGGTTCACGTTTACATTTCCATCACCACATTAGACGAATCGTTGAGAAGAATTCTGGAACCGCGCACGGCAAGCTCCATCAAGCGATTGAAAACCATTGAAGAACTTGCGAAAGCAGGAGTGCCCGTAGGCGTAATGAATGCTCCTATTATTCCTGGTCTGAATCATCATGAAATTCCGCAGGTTTTAAAAGTAGCCTCCGATCATGGGGCCACGGCTGCCGGCATGACGGTCGTGCGACTTAATGGCTCTATCGGTAAAATCTTTGAAGACTGGCTGCGCAAGAATTTTCCTGATCGGTTCGATAAGGTGTGGAATCAAATCAGCTCCTTTCACGGAGGCAACGTGAATGATTCACAATTTGGTAGACGTATGTCGGGTGAAGGAAACATTGCTGATGCCATTCATCAGTTATACCGGGCATCGAAGAAGAAGTACTTTTCGGAAAAGCAGATGACACCCTATGATCTAACCAAATTCCGCAAAGGAGGTAATCTTAGTTTGTTCTAATATGGAATGAATCCAAATTGTATTGCGATGGAATTAAATCAGTTTTTTCGTTGTCTAAAGAGTAGTTACCTTTGACGCCTTCATGATACGATTTGCTGCAATCGGTTTGTTTCTTCTTTATCTTGTTTCGTTTACCGAATTCAGGGAAGTGTTGCGCTTGCCGTTGCTCGTTGAGCATTACGGAGAACACAAAGCTCAGGCGGGCGAAATATCTTTCTTTGATTTTCTGGTTATGCACTATGAAAGCGATGTTGCCCATGACGATCGTGACAATCGCCTTCCCTTCAAAGACTGCAGCCATTCCTTCATTGGGCAAGTAGTGGTGCTCCCCATTCAAAAGATTTCATTGGCTGAACGCCTCGAGACAAACGCTACAACCTATCAGTTCTTTTACCTTCAGCATGAACCAAAGCTGATCGCTGTCGACATTTTCCAGCCGCCCAAACTCTAAATCTCACCTAATTTGTACTGACCAGCACCTTTCTTTTCAGCGTGCTGTAGTATAATCCATTCCTTATTCTTTTCGCAAAGTGTAATCACTTTCGATCATTTCTACTTTAATACTCAGCAACGATGCTAAATAAAATTATAGAGTTTTCGGTACGTCAAAAATTAATCATAGGGCTATTCGTGATAGGACTCATCGGCTATGGCAGCTATGAGTTTACCCGCCTCCCCATTGATGCTGTGCCGGATATCACCAATAACCAGGTGCAGATCATTACGTCTGTTCCATCACTTGGCGCAGCCGATATCGAACGCCTCATTACCTTCCCGATCGAGCAGGTAAACAGCAACATCCCCGGGCTTATTGAAATCCGAAGTTTTTCACGGTTCGGGCT
>JANOUH010000155.1:0-12980 GCA_031416795.1 Cytophagales bacterium
GGGGCATATTGGTTATCGAAACCCGCCCCGTTATCCGTAATGGAATAACAAATTTCACCATTCGAAGGGTAGGATGCTATACTTATCTGGGTTTCCTTTTCTTTTCCGGTGAATTTGAGCGCGTTGGCAATGTAGTTGATCCAAACCTGCCGCAACATATCCACATCACCACGAGAATTATGCAGATTAGCCACTTCTGCGTGAATGACTCTGTTTTTTTCATTGCTCACCAATTCATAGATAATCGACTCTACCACCTCTTTCATGCTAATGGTGGCAAGAGACATCTCTATTCTTCCAAACTTGGAGAATGCCAGCATATCATCAATTAAATGGCCCATACGTTTGGCATTGCGTGTAATTACCGAAATAACACGTTTGCCTTCTTCATCCAGTTTTCCAGCATAGTCTTCTTCCAGAATGCTGGCGTAACCATCAATAGAGCGCAACGGTGCACGCAAATCGTGCGAAACGGAATAGGAAAATGTCTCCAGTTCTTTATTGGCAGCCTGCCATTGACCGGTGCGCTCTTCCACTTTTTTTTCCAGGCTTTGGTTCAGTAGAATAATTTCTTTCTCCGCTTGCTTACGGTCGGTTACATCGCGGAAGTTGGTGATGATGCCACCTACGCTGGGGTCGTGAAGCATGTTCATGGCAGTGCCCTCCATCCAAATGTAGTGTCCGTTTTTGTGCCTGATCCGGAAGGCAATTGAAAGTGGTTTTGCAGGATTTTGCAGCACTTGTTGCATTACACGCTTATTCATTTCCACATCATCGGGATGCATTTGATCGATGGTGTTCTTGTGCCCCCTATCCGCATCGTTCCACCCTGTAATGTGCTCGGCAGACGGGCTGTAATAAATGGGTTCAAATTTTTCATTTAAAATGGAAATTATATCATGATTGTTTTCAGTTAATGCACGGAAACGTTTTTCATTGGCAACTAATTTTTCTTCTGCTTTTTTTCGTTCAGAAATGTCCATTACATAACAAACCCCAAATCCATTAAAGCTGTCGCCCAAACTTGTAGCTCCTAGACTAATTGGAAAGCGGCTTCCATCTTTTCTTATATACTCTTTTTCAAATGGTTTACAATAACCAGTGCTCGCAATTTGTTCAAGGGCAATAACATCCCTATCTGCATATTCAGGCGGGGTCATGGCCGTCCAACTCACCAAACCATTTTCAAGGTCGTACCGGGTGTAGCCCGTCATTCTCAGAAAATAGTCATTCGCCTCTAATATCTCGCCCGTGTTACTCCAAAAAATGAAGCCGATTAGATCTGATTCGAATAGCCTTCTTGCCCTGGCTTCGCTATGAACCAATGCATTTTCAGATTTTTTTCGTTCGGTAATGTCTTGTACGATACCTACTATTATGGATTTACCATTTTTATCGCGGCTTGCTTCACCTTGTTGAAAGACCCACTTAATAATGCCATCGCGCAGCACAATACGATGCTCGATACGATAGGTTTCGTTATTCTCAACGGCATATGCGGAAGCTGCAGTCAACTTTTCGAGATCATCGGGGTGAACAAAATTGAAAAATGTTTTCCGTTGACCATCAAATTCTAATGGCGCTATCCCAAAGATCCTGCACGTTTCGGCAGACCATGTAAGCTTGCCTATGTCGTTCTCTGATATCCAATAGCCAATTTGCCCTATTTCTTGTGCCTTTTCAAGAAAGTATTTCTTCTCGCGCAAATCCAGTTCGATTTGTTTTTGCCGGGTAATGTCTCTGCTGATACCCACCAGCCCGATGATTGAGTTTTTATCATCTCGCAGGGGCACCTTGGTGGTTAGCAGGTATTTTTGTTCACCTGTTTTAGATATGAGGGTCTCTTCATGATTAATGAGGGGCTTGCCCGAGTTGAAAACCAATTGGTCGTCTTTCAGGCAGTCACCGGCCATATCGGTCCCAATAAAATCACCGACTATTTTTCCGATGGTCGTTTTTTCCGTTGAAGCGCCCAGCAACTCTACATTTGCTTTATTGTTGATCAAATGGCGTGACTGGGTGTCCTTTACATAAATATAATCGGGAAGATTGTCAATTAGGGTTCTTAGGAGCGCCCGTTCAGCAGTCAGTCTTTCTTCTGCTTTTTTACGTTTCGTAATATCACTCGCTGCGCCAAACCATTCTACTATATCGCCCTTTGCATCAAACAGCGGTACTGCCCTTGAGAATGTCCAGCCCAGGGTTCCGTCTACCCTCAAAATCGGGTGTTCTAACTCGAAAATGCTCTTGGTTCGGATGGCTTCTTTAATAACCGACATCACCAATGGCTGATCATTGGCGTGAATATATGCCTGAAACCAGTTGCTGTTTAGCTTTACGGTATCTGGAATAAAACCCCGGCCATCCATTTGGTTCATCACCGTCCAATCGGGGCTCATGCGGTAAATGCTATCCGAACTGGCTATTACCAAGGCACGGAATTTTGCCTCGCTTTCTTTTATTTGTTCTTCCGCTTTTTTTTGTTGGTCAATATCCTGGAAACTGCCGTAGATCCTCACACATTTTCCATCAACAAATTCTGCCTCTCCAATGGCCCGCACCCAGCATTCATTATTTTTGGCGGTAATAATCTGCAGTTCCACATCATAGGATTTACCCAGTTCAATGGCTTCGTTTACTTTTTGTGTAATTAAATCCCGGCTGAATCCTTCTTTATAAAAATTAATACCGGTAGACAGGTCAGGAACAAAACTACTTTCAACTTCGTGAATTTTTTTTGTAATATCATTCCAGTAAACGGTTCCTTTTAATAAATCAACCTCCCAATTGCCTAATCGGGCCAGCGCATTTGATTTGTGCAGGAGGGTTTCCAGTTCTTTTCGTTTTGTAACATCACGGTAATTGGCCACTATGGCATTTACACCAGCTACTATCAGCAGGTTAGTAAAAGTACCTTCCAGCCAGATGTAATGGCCTGATTCGTGAAGGAACCTGCCCAGGAAAGGGACAGGCACGAGGGGCTTACTCAGTACTTCAGCATGTATATTTTTTAGTTCATCTAAATCATCGGGGTGGGTAAGGCTGATGGTATTTTCTGTAGGCTGGTTGCCGGTAATTTTTTGTGAACCAGGGCTCCGGTAAATAACGTTTGAAGATTCATCCGTTAGGGTGATGCCTTCGACACTGTTTTCTATAAGAGAACGAAAGCGTTTTTCACTTTCAACAATTTTTCCAGTTCTTTCTATTACCCGCTGCTCCAGTTCAGCATTCAATTTACTCAGCGCCTCTTCCGTCTTTATTCGCTCCGTAATATCTCTTATCAAAACAAGATTACCGGTAATATTGCCTTTAGCATCTTTTAAGTGTGACGCTGTAGCCAATACATTTATGGGCTTCCCTGACTTGGCGTAATAAATAACTTCACCCTGCCAGATTTTTTTTACTTTCAGCCATTCGGGGATTTGATCCCTCTTTATATTAAGATAGTCGACCTTTAAAAGGTCAGTGGCATTTTTTCCAAGCACTTCTTCACTTGTCCAACCCAATAATATTTCCGCAGCTTTATTCCACCGGATAATTTTGGAATTGGTGTCGGTAGAAATAACCGGGTCCTGGATATTGTCGGCAATGCTGGCCAGAAAACTAACTCGTTCAAGCATTTCTGATAATTTGGCAGCCCGCTTTGCTTTTTCATCATTTTGAAAGAGCAATTCTTTATTAGCTATGAGCAACTCTGCTGCCCGCTTTTCCTTTTCTTCGCTTTCAATAGCCAGTTCTTTATTGGCAAGAATTAATTCTGCTACCCTTTTTTGTTTTTCTTCATTTTGAAAAACAAGTTCTTCGTTCGCAATATGCAATTCATCGGCACGCTTTGCTTTTTGCTCGGTTTGAAATAAAAGTTCCTGGTTGGCAATGAGCAATTCTGCTGCCCGTTTTTCCTTCTCCTTGTTTTGAAAAACAAGTTCTTCGTTGGCGACAATTAATTCTGCGGCACGCTTTGCTTTTTGCTCCCTTTGAAATAAAAGTTCCTGGTTGGCAATGAGCAATTCCGCTGTACGTTTTTCTTTCTCCTCGTATTGATATACAAGTTCTTTGTTGGCAATGACTAATTCTGCTGCCCGTTTTTCTCTTTCCGCGTTTTGTAAAACAAGGTATTCAAACATCCTGCTCTTTTCAATCTCCGCTTTTTTCTTCCGGAGGCTGTTGATCATGACCACCGGAACCCGGTTGGTCATTCCTTTGAGAATGTAGTCGTCCATTCCATTGGCCAGGCAGGCGGAAGCAAGGTCTTCACTTAATTTCCCGGATATAAGAACGAATGGAATTTTTAAACTTGTTTTCTTTAGAATCTGAACGGCCTGTATGGCATCAAACCGGGGTGGTAAATCATAATCACAGAAAATAATATCAGGGTTAAATTTTTCCAATGCTTTTACATATTCTTTTTTGTTAGCAACTACCGTCCAGGTACACTCGAGATTGGAGTTTTTTAATTCATCATAAACTAATTCTGCATCTGACTGGTTATCTTCCAAAATCAAAACTTTGTAAACCTTCAGGAACAAATCAATTCCCAAAAGCCCCTGCTCAAACTTTTCAAATGAGGTTTGCTTGTTTATATAAGCGGTAACCCCGAGACGGTAGCTTTCAAACGCATCATAATCGCTGGTAGAAGAAGTGAAAACAAAAACAGGAGTATGTTCCATGCCGGGATGCGCCCTCATGCTTTTCAACACGTCAATGCCATTAAGTCTGGGCAGGTTTATATCGAGCAGAACAATCCTAGGATTTTTTTTATTGCGGGCATTTTCAAACTTTCCTTTTTGAAAAAGATAATCCAGGGCGTCTTCTCCGCTATTTACCCTGTAAACGGTTGCGTTAATCTTATTCTTCTCCAAAATGGACAATACAATCTCGGCATCATCGTCATTGTCTTCTACCAACAGTATTTCGGGAAGTTGATTGTTGGGTTTCATAATTTGGATATCAAACAGGTTTTTCATTCACCGTGCTCCAGTAAAAGCCCAGGGCGCTTATGGTTTTCACATAATTGTCGAAGCCTACCGGTTTCACCACATAACTGTTCACACCCAATCTATACGCTTCAATAATGTCGCGCTTTTGGCGCGATGAGGTGAGAATGACTACTGGAAGCGATTTCGTTCGATCATCCTCTCTTATTTTACGGAGCACTTCCAATCCATCGAGGCGGGGAAGTTTCAGGTCGAGCAACACCAGTTTGAGGTCATTCTGGATTTTCTGATGCTCGTATGATTTTTTTGCGAAAATAAAGTTCAAGGCTTCCACGCCATCTTTTAAATGAAGCAGGCCGATTTTATTCCCTTCATTCAGCGCGTGAATGGTTAACTCCGAGTCATCGGGATTATCCTCCACCAGCAAAACATCTACTAACGGTTCGTCTTTCTCCATAGTTTACAGTTATACATCTCTCTAAACATTTGCCACTATTCTTAATCTGCTTTTCCTTTTAGCGAGAAATAAAATGTAGCCCCTTCATTTTCTTTTCCTTCTGCCCACACCTTGCCTCCGTGGCGGGTAATAATGTGCTTCACTATGGCCAGCCCCACGCCCGTGCCCTGGTATTCCTGCGGGTCGTGCAGGCGCTGAAACACCCCAAACAGTTTGTTCGAATATTCCATGTCGAAGCCAACCCCGTTATCTTTTACATAATAGTTCATATCTGCTCCGTTGGCCGTGCAGCCAATTTCGATTTCTGGTTTATCCTTTTTATTCGAATACTTAAAGGCATTCGATATGAGATTGACAAGCACTTGTTTAATAAGGGCAATGTCGCCCATAGCCGTGCCCATTTCTTTAATGGTAACGCGCGATTTCCCTTTCACTTCGCCCAACTCATCCAGCACGGTATTGACCAGCCCACCCATATCGATGGTGGTAATCTGAATGTCCTTCATGCCTATCCGGGAGAGCGTGAGTAATTCATCGATCAGGCTTCCCATCTTGGTGACGTTCCTCCTTACATTGCCGAGCAGGCGCTGGCCTTCACTATCTACCTGGTCGAGGTACTTGGCCAGAAACATGGCGATGAAGCCATCCACCCCGCGCAGGGGCGCGCGCAAATCGTGCGAAACTGAGTAAGAGAATGACTCCAACTCGATGATGCGCTGCTCCAGTTCCTCATTCAGGGTATTGATTCGTACCTCCTGCCTGCGTTGTGCCGTGATGTCGCGTGCCGCAGCAAATACTCCGAGTACATTTTCTTTATCGTCACGATACACTGAAGCGTTATACAAAACATCCGTTACTTTTCCATCCTTGTGACGAATGGTGAGCGGATAGTCGGCAACAAATCCTTTGGCGAATACCTGCTGGTAACCCTGCCGTGCTTTTTCGGGTTCGGTAAAATAATCGGAGAAGTCAGTGCCAATCAGTTTTTCGCGCGAAACGCCCGTGACTTTTGCCGAGGCATCGTTCACGTCCGTGATTTTTCCTTCGGGGCTAATCGTCACCAGCGGGTCGAGCGAGGCTTCAATTAAACTTCGGGCATACTGCGATGATTGCTTCTGTGCGGTTATGTCGCGGGCAGCAGCAAAAACCCCAAGCACTTTGTTCTGGTCGTCTTTATAAACCGATGCGTTGTATAACACATCGGTAAGCTTTCCGTTCTTGTGGCGGATGGTAAGTGGATAGTCGGCCACCAATCCCTTTTCAAACACCTGCTTGTAACCTTCCTTGGCTTTTTCCGGCTCGGTAAAATAATCGGAGAAGTCAGTGCCAATCAGTTTTTCGCGCGAAACGCCCGTGACTTTTGCCGAGGCATCGTTCACGTCCGTGATTTTTCCTTCGGGGCTAATCGTCACCAGCGGGTCGAGCGAGGCTTCGATCAGATTGCGGGCATACTTAGAGGAGAGTTTTTCTTCAATTTTCTTTTTCTCTGTTATGTCTGAACGGATAGCCACATACTGAAAGGGCTTGTTATGCTCATTCAGGAACGGCACAATGGTCGTTTCCACCCAATAAATGGTTCCATCTTTGGCTTTGTTCTTTAATTCGCCTTTCCATATTTTCCCATTGGCAATGGTTACCCATAGGTTGCGGATAAATTCTTTCGGATGATAGCCGGAATTAATAATGCGGTGATCCTGCCCGATTAATTCGCTGCGCGAGTATTTTGAAATTTTACAAAAATTATCGTTGGCATGCTGGATAATTCCTTTCTGGTCGGTGATGGCCACAATGGAAGACTCATCCAGGGCATACTTATAGTCTGAAGTTTCCTTCAAACTTTTCTTCAGTTCCAGACTGATGTGTTCAGTTTTTTCTTTTGAAATTCTCATACCCAAAAACTTACCATTCTTCAAAATGATGCCCCATAGGTCCCTTTCAAAATAGAAGCAAAGCTTTAACCTCTTGTTTAATACAACGAACACCCTTACAAATGCAACACGGAAACCTCTCAAGCAACAGACTGCCGTCTAAGGACTGCCTGTTCAACCTATTGACACTTCCAGATGGGCTAATCAAAGCTAACGAGAATTAAGGGATTATTCTATTGCATAAATCACAGGATGGATAGCCATAATGGATCGTTACATTATTGTTTTAGCAATGAAAAATAAAAAGTAGCGCCTTTGTCTTTTTCTCCTTCAGCCCATACCTGTCCGCCATGCCGCTCAATTATTCTTTTACAGGTGGCCAAATTCATGCTTGTTGTGTAATCGTTAACAAACTCCAAACAATTTGTGTGCATATCGGCTTTCAAAGCAGTCTCCGTTATCGTTTTCAGTGGCTTTCATTCTCTTGCTCTTATATTTAAGAGCATTCCAGCAAATCAGACGACCCACTACGTTTTATTTTCAGGTTGCTTTTAATCTTGTTACTAGCGTAAATACCGTTGCTGTAAACGGTTTAGGTTTCCATGATCAGATTTTTAATGCTCTTCAAAAGTAACGAATCACTCATTAAGTTTTTCCTTGGAATATTAAGCATTCTTAAACCCAACTGGTAACTATCCGAGACTAAATCCTAAATGGATAAGGAAGAAGTCAATTCTCTCTTTCAAATAGGTTATTATCTATATGAATTAATAAGCACCGTTAGCATTCTCTATTTTTTTATCACTTTTGAGTCTACTATTTTATTTCGACCATGCATTCTTATAATATACAACCCTGATGGTAGATTTTGCATATCAAATTCACAAGCAATGAGAGCATCATAACAGAAGAAGATTGGGATACAAAAATTATCCTCGACAGCGGGTTCACCGCTCATACCGTTACGGCTCGTCATTTTTCTGGTCGCGGATTGCAACGAAACAAAGCACTCTGGACTTCCTTTGTTTTACAAACGCCTTCGTTCCAGATTTTCATTGGAGGAGACAGTGGTTATGATACGCACTTTGCCGAAATCGGAAACACATTTGGACAGTTTGATCTGGTGATTTTAGAAAATGGTCAGTATGATAAAAGTTGGAAATACATTCACATGATGCCCGAAGAAGTTTTGCAAGCCGCGAAGGACTTAAATGCTAAACGATTATTTCCGGTTCACTCATCAAAATTTGCTTTAGCCAATCACTCCTGGGATGAACCACTCGTGAAGATTACTGAATTCAATAAAAGAGTAAACGTACCACTCGTAACTCCCATCATTGGCGAATTAGTAAATCTGAACGACAGTACTCAAACCTTTTCCAGTTGGTGGGCGGATATCAAATAGAGAATGAAAAAAAATCTATCGCTACATGCTTAGCTTATTTCATCTTTGAGAAACTCAATGGTTTGAGAAAGACCGACTCCACTTTCTCTACAATCTTGCCATCTTTTTCAGAAGCATCTCTTGCAGCTATCCATACAGGATCAGCTCGAAATGCTGCCCATGATTTGGTCGCTTCTTCTTCGCTCTTATGTGCAAGTAGATAGACTAATTTGGATTGACCCTCATTTTCAATGCTGGTGAAGTAAGCGATATTTTCCATGTGCTGTTTTTCAAACAGTTTCAGTGTATGATTTTTGAAACGTGTAATCAGGTTGGGTAATCTTCCTGGCAAGCAGGTGTAAGTTCGCAACTCATAAACGTTATTTTTTCCAGAGGCAGTTTTTATCATCGGAAGTATATCGGAAGCATTCATAAAAACAGAAGTGACGGCTTCAACAATTTTTCCACTCGCTTCTGATTTGGCAGCAACTTCTTTCCACTCAGCGTCAGCAGAGAAAGCATTCCATGATTTTTCGCGTGCCTCCTTGTTGGGATACGCGAGAATATAGTAGAGTGCGTTCTTATCATTCTTAGTGGGAAGCCAGTAACCCATATTTTCCATACCTTGCTTTTCAAAAATACGGGTGGTGTTGTTTTGAAAACGCTCGATCAATGCGTCTAATCGGCCCGGATAACAGTAGTAAATCCGCAATTCAAAATAGCGGGTGTCAGGCTGTTGAGCAAACAGACCGAAGGAGATAATCAGAAGGATGCTGGTGAGGAATGTTTTCATGATGCTATTGAGTAGAGGAGGTAAATTACGAAAAAGTTGATAAGATCGCTCATCAAAGCAATTTCCATTCACCCATCTGTTCAAGAAATATTCTGAGCGAGTCGGGATAAAAAACCAGGCAATAGGCTACTCCAAACAAGGCTCCATATAAGTGAGCATCGTGGTTTATACCGTCCTTAGATTTTTTAGAACTGTAAAAGGAATAGACCAGGTATAAAAATCCCAATACAACACCGGGAAAGCACAACACACCGTAAATACAAATATCCCGCAAAGGCAAAAATAGAATGCAGGCAAAAACCACAGCCGATACAGCCCCTGATGCACCTAATGAATTATAGTATTTATTGTGGCGGTTTTTAAACACGGTAGGAATATCGGACACGACAATTCCCAATACGTAGAGCGCCACGTAATGAACGCTGCCCATGCTTCCGAAAATTTCTTTAAAGATGTATTCCAGTTGAGTTCCAAAGAAATAAAAGGAGAACATGTTAAAGATCAGGTGCATATGATCGCGATGGATAAAGCCGGAGCTGATTAGCCGGTAGTACTGACCTTGTGAGGTGATTAGAAAGGGGTTCATCATCAGACTATTCAGGACCCGAGGCTTCTGCATCGTGTATAAGCTAGTGCCGGTGGTGACAATGATGATGATCAGGGTGATCGTAATTTGCATGGTGAAAAATACAATTATCGCGAGTACTTTCCATGCTTAATAGGCCATCAGGTCATAAAATTGTTGTACGACCTGATGGAAATGTTTTCAAGATTGTAATTCCTAAAACCCAAATGAAATACCGGCTGTCAGCCCAAACGAGTTGTTGTTAACATTACCATTGGCTATTGTTATGTCTGAAAGGCCATGGGTATAACGGGCGTCAATAATAAAATAGGTTTCCGTTGAAATCAGGAAGTTAAGACCAAGTCCTCCAGTTACACCAAAGTCGAATCCATTGTAGATATTCTTATACGAATCAATGGCTACAGGTTTGTCGCTGCCAACTTTATTAGTAGTGCCAGTCAGGAATCCGAATGAAGGGCCAACAAAAATATTTGGACGAAAAGTACCTTCCTTGTTAAGGAAAAACCGGCCAATGAGTGGAACCTCGATGTAATTAAGAGTTTGTTTTGTGTCACTCGATTCGAACGAAGCACCCTTTTGTGAGTAGAGTAGTTTAGTAGTGATTCCAAATGAATTCAGAATACTGTACGTTAAGAAAACACCTCCTATCGCACCCACCTTGTAATCATTGGTACCCGCATCCTTGCCATACTTAGACAAACTAACTCCTGCCTCAGGTCCAACACTCCATACCTTTGTCTGAGCTTTCGTGTTGAAGCACATGGCTACCGAAAGGAAAGTTACCATGCTGGCTATTACAATGTTTTTCGTTTTCATGTTATTTTATTTATTTATCATTACGGTTTTCGGTCAAAAATTACGCCCCATCTTATCAAGGCAAATGAATCTGAAAAAACAAGCTTTAAGAGGCAATGAAGAAGCTAGCTTCTTGAACTGTGTACTATTTTCTACAAAACACGCGGCTGAAAAGCCCACTTTGACATGGGCATACTAAAGGTGAGCTGTTATGAAACATGTCGGCATTGAAGATGATCCCGACCTTTCAAAGAGGTATCATACCATTATCAGAGATTACATGTATATCAAATTAATCCCCGAGTTATTCAATTATGATTTCCCAGTGACTTAGCAAGCGAGGCAAAACTTATTGTTACCGGTCTGATTTTTAATGAAAAACTTTCACTAGTAAGAAGCACTTCCTTAAGTGGAAATCCCTAAAGGCCATGGGTAAACACTATTCATTAACTAGTCCTCCTTTGTCATGTTGATAATCCCGAAGGGATGATATTATATAGGGATGTTAACCAGCATTTCACAAACCCCGAAAGGGTGATATTATGTCACTCCTTCGGAGTTTTAAGGCTATGCACTTATAATATTCTATAATCATTTCAGCCCTATGGGCTTGATCTCAAACATGACAAAGTAGGACTAGTTACCAGATTTATTTATTCTCGGTGGAATAAGTTTATATACCACTGGTGTCACCACTCTTGAAAGCAACGTAGAGCTAATCAATCCACCAATTAATACAATCGCTAACGGAGAGATCAATGGGTTGGTTGAAATGGCGATCGGCATCAAGCCTCCAATAGCAGTCATGGAAGTAAGAATGATGGGAAGGAAACGTACTTCACCGGCTTCCCGAATAGCTTCTTCCAATGGTTTTCCTTGTTCCCGAAGTTGATTGGTAAAATCCACCAGCAGGATGGTGTTCTTCACTTCAATGCCGGCCAATGCAATCAATCCAACGATGGCCACAAAGGATAGCGAGTTGCCGGTGAGCAATAACGCGATCACGGCACCTACAATACCTAATGGAATCACCGACAAGACAATCAATGTGCTCTTGAATGTTCTGAACTCAAGAATGAGCACTGCAATGAATAAGAAGATGGTCACGATGATGACTTTCTCAAATCCACCAAATGATTCCTTACGACTTTCCACTTCGCCTCCCATACCATAGGTATATCCGACCGGTAAGTCCATCGCTTCCATGTTGGCGATTACATCATTCACTACGTTGCTCACCAGGTATCCTTTATCCACATACGCTGTCACGGCCACCATCCTGATTTTATCAAAGTGATTTATACTTAACGGTGAAGTCTCAAATTTTAAATCGGCCACTTGTGTGAGCGGTATGGCGCGACCTTGTTGAGTATTCACATATAAGTTATTGAAGGCGTCAAGGGTAGGGGTGCCGGTATTTCCTTTTGTTAATAGAATTTTCACATCATCGCCATTCTCATCCGAGAATTTTCCAACATGAAGACCTGCTATTGCTAATCGCACCGTGCGATCAATGGTAACAGTAGGCACACCCAGCATCTGTGCTTTCTCTTTATTGATATCCACTTTGATATCCGATTTCAAATGAGTAACCGGGTTGTTAATATAAATCGTGCCCTTAGTTTGTTGAAGCATGTTCTGCACCCGTGATGCAAGTGATCGGAGTGAGTCCAGGTTATCGCCAAAGATGCGCACTTCCAGCGGTGCATTGATAGGTGGACCTTGTTCAAAGTTTTTTACTTCCACTTTCGCACCTGGATAGGGATTCCACTTGGCACGCAACGTTTCAATGAGCGTAAGTTTTTCCTGAGTAGAAGTTTGCTCGTCTAGTTGCACAAAGATTTGGGTATAGTCGGTGCGCTCGTTTTCAGGAATCACATTGTAGTAAATGCGTGGATTACCCTTGCCAACATTGGTGGCGAAGTGAGTAATCTCTGCGTGTTTACTCAACTCAAGTTCTACCTGGCGTGTGATCCTGTCGGTATAGTTTAGGTTGGATTGCAAGGGAGTAGTGATTTCAACCAGAAACTGTGGTTTCTCACTGGCAGGAAAAAGGCTGAAGCCAATGATCGGAAAGAGTTGTAACGAGCCAAAGAAAATCACTGCGGCTACTGCAATCGTCCACCAGGGTTTTGCCAATGCTTTGTCAAGTAATTTCGAATA
>JANOUH010000156.1:0-10884 GCA_031416795.1 Cytophagales bacterium
ATTCTATCTTACAGGTTATCGTACGGTGTCATACCTGTGACGGACAAAGCATTTAAAGAGATAACAATTTAAATAGACCGAACTTCATCACGCCTGATTTTTCCTTTTGATGCCAGGCCAGTTGATTTGTTACAAGAAAAGCGAAAATTTTTTCTCCTCATGTATTTTTTTTAAAAACTCTTGCCTGTGATTCTGTTCCTTACAGATAATTGGATGGGGGAATGCCAGAGGAAACTAGATATCTATAACTTTCGCTCTTTTCCAAATCATAAGGTAGTTAATCACGACTGTACTCACGAGCGGAAACAACTGCATAAAGAAAAAGCTGAAGTATGAAACCGTGACGATGGGCCTCGGCATGATTTCAACAAACAGCTGTTGCCCAATGGGGCTATCCGAAAAAACAACTTGTTGCATGATGCCCCAGCCCAAATGAATGGCAATAGGAATATATAACGACCATGTTTTTGCATATCCATATGCCAGCACAACACCCATGGCCCCGGTGATTATGAATTCCATGATCATCGCTTGTGGATTGCCCAACAATTCATGGGAGAACCAATGATACACACCAAAGGCAGCCGAAGAAATCAGAATGGCTTTAGTTGATCCTAACTTTTTAATCAGCAGATAAAAGAGAACACCTCTAAAAATCAACTCTTCAAACAAAACGGATTTAATGTTGAACCATGTGCCGCTGCCAATGATGTGCCAATTGAATTCAGGGTTGAGTTGCCATTGCTGTTTGGCGATCAGCATCTTCAGAAAAAAGCCGGAAGCACAAAGTGCTGCAGTAACGAAAAAGAATAATACAAAATCGATCAGTCGTTTTCGTGTGGGCATCAAGCCTAACACAGAAAGATTTTGTTTCTCAAAAAACCAAACCAAAAGCCACGACACGGCCAGCTGTACAAGAATGCCTATCATAAAGATGAATTAAATGGTTAAAAGAGAATCAGCCTCTTTTCCGCCAAAGAAAAAACAATGTACCTGTGATTAGTGCGAGAACCGTTGCAGAAAAAACGAATAACTCGAAGGTCGTTTCAGGAAATTTTTCAGATTGAAACACCAAGGCGAACGCCAGAAGGAGGATCACAAAACAAACTCCAAATGAAAGAATGATTCGTTGAGGATGGTTGAGTGATGAAGACGATGATTTTGTTTCTACATCTTCATTTTCCTGAATGGTAATGTTTTGCTTGCGAGCAGATTTCATGAACTCTTCAAACGAAAGTTCAAGTATTCCCGCTAAGGTTTTTAAAGTGTGGCTTCGTGGAATGATCTCGCTATTTTCAATCCGCTGGATGGAACGGATACTAATGTTGGAGCGTTCGGATAATTCTTTTTGCGTAAGCCCCTTGAAAAGTCTTCCTTCCCTGAGCCAGGTTGCAGTCATTTCTTTTTGATTTGTTTGCATGCAAAACTATCCGTGCCCCAAAGGTAAAACTAATTTTTACCCAGCCATTGAGGTGTCATTGATACGTCATTTGACCCAATAGCCTAAAATAATAAGAGCGATCTTGTCCGCATGCGAACGATTTTGTCTGGATGAGTGATGAGCTTATTCCAGTGTAACAAAAAGCTGTGATTTAATTTTCCAGACTCCGTTTATTTTTGCCCATTGGGCAGAATACTTTCCCCCCGCAAAAACCTTGTCGGAGTCGATCGTGTATCCCTTCCAGGTTCCCATTTCCCACGCCAGCCCAAGTTTTGTATTAACATCAATTTCACTTGGGGTGCGAACCCAATACATTTTTGACATCGATGCTTTTTGAAGAAACTTTTTTAGATTTTCTTTACCGCGGATCAATGTACCGTTACCGGTTGTTGTCAAAACATCATTGGTAAGAAAAGAAAACTGCTCATTAGAAAAGTTTTTTATTGCCGCATTATATGCATTTCGAAGTTGAAGAATTTCTACTTTATCATTTTGCAACTGTGCGTACAGAGAGGAGGTAAGCAATTGGGTAGCTACAAAAAAGGAAGCGCATAAAGCGAGATTGTACCATTTCATTGTTCTATATTTTAATAAAGATCTTTTTCGTATACATCCACCACAGGATAAGTCCAAAAAATGTAACGAGTGTAAGAGCTAAAGCAAGCGAAGCATTAATGGGGGTAAGCCAGCTTTCAAATACACTTTTATAAATCCATGTCCATGAAGAAATTTCCCCACCGGCTCCATCATCGATTTTTATACGGCCCAATGTTTTGGCCAGTAATCCAGAGGCAACAAAAACAAAAATTGCATTCATTCCATACCACGTAAATGGTTTTGACCACGCCTTCATACCTTGTACATCAATTAGCCAATGACAGGCAGCGAGAAATTGCATAGCAATACCGGTCGTATATAAAACAAAGCTGCTGGTCCAAAGCGATTTGTTGATGGGAAAGAATAATCCCCAACTGAGTCCTAAGACGATAAGAATGGCTCCAATGAAAAAAAGCCAGCTCACACGTTTAGCGGGCTCTTTAATTTCTGTAAACAACTTGCCCGTCAGCATGCCAATGATGCCGGTGGCGATGGCGGGCACGGTGCTGAGTATTCCTTCAGGATCCCACGTTTTGCTTTGCACCCACAGATGACCTTCCAGTAATGTGTAATCCAACCATGCGCCCAGATTTGTTCCCGGCTCTAAGTTTGGTGCGCCAAAGCCTGGCACCGGCACAAAGTTCATGAGTATATAATACATGAAAAGAAGAACCACGGCTATTCGAATCTGCGCAAGCCAACCTGTGGTGAGGTATAAAATCGAAGAAAAGAAAAAGACGATACTGATCCGTTGTAATACTCCCGGAATACGCACAACAGAAAAATCGAATTTTGGGAAGAGTGAAAGAAAGATTCCCAATGAAAAGATGATGAGCGTTCTGCGAAGGATTTTTAAAAACACTTTTTGAGTTAACCCTTCTGCAGTTTTATGCTGATAGGCAAAGTGAATAGAAACACCAACGATAAAAAGAAAGAATGGAAAGATAAGATCGGTGGGCGTGCAGCCATTCCAGGGTGCGTGGCGGAGTGGAGAATAAATATGCTCCCAAGTTCCAGGATTGTTCACTAAGATCATGGCTGCCACCGTGATGCCGCGGAAAACATCCAATGATTCAAGACGCTCACTAACTTTCATGTTTCAATATACAAAAAGACAAGAACCACTTTCCATTTCATGGTTGAAAGCGGCTCTTTTATGATTACTAAATCATTAATTTTAATCTTTGAGTATTAGATCAAAGCATGATGACCCATTCCTATATTGAAGGTGAACGATTCGAAGCCATTGACTTTCAAAAAAGCATACTGACAAAAGGAGAGTATGAGCGCTGCAATTTTCGCAATTGCCAATTTTCGGGCTGCGACTTAAATGAAATCATTTTTATGGAATGCGAGTTTCACGATTGTGATTTCAGTATGGCCAAAATGAGGAGCGCTTCCTTGAGAGAGGTGAAGTTTATGCGCTGTAAACTCTTGGGCTTGCGTTTTGACGAATGCAATCCACTGTTACTTTCATTTTCTTTTCAGGGTTGTATATTAAACTTTTCATCTTTCTATAAGCTGAAAATAAAAGGCACTGCGTTCAAAGATTGTAAACTGCAAGAAGTGGATTTTGTTGAATCCGATTTAACCAACGTGCGCTTTGAAAATTGTGATCTAACGATGGCATCTTTTGAAAACACAACTCTGTCCGGAGCGGATTTGCGTTCAGCCAGGAACTTCTTTATTGATCCGGAGAAAAATAAAGTTAAGAAAGCAAAGTTCTCTCTTTCGGGTCTGGAAGGCCTGCTCGATAAGTATGATATCGTTGTGGAGAATTGAAGGACTTTTCTTCCAGAAATAAACGCCTCAGTTGAATTCAAATCCTGGATTTAGGGTAAGATTTCTCGGGCGATCTGCCGAATAAAAGCACACAAATCAAAAATTCAGATGAGGAATGAGGGTACCGTATAGTTGGATTGTCATAGAGAAAACAAACACCCATGACCCCATTCCCTCAAGAATCAACAAGACTATATTTCATTGACTGGATTCGTGTACTCGCCTTTGGCCTGCTCATTCTTTTTCACTGCACCATGCCCTTTATAACATTTGGCTGGGAAATAAAAAATAAAGAACAGTCACTTTTGCTAAGCCGCATGATTATCTGGTTGCATCAATGGAGGTTGCCGTTGTTGTTTTTTATAGCTGGAGTGGGGGCGAACTTTTCCTTAAAAAAACGTTCATCGCTTTCATTTTTAGGTGAGCGTTTTGTGCGCCTATTTATTCCCCTTTTGTTTGCGATGTTCTTCACCATACCGATGCAGGTTTATTTCGAGTGGTTGCAAGAAGGAAAGTATAGTGGTTCTTATTTTGAGTTCTATCCCAGCGTTTGGGACATGGTTCCCTATCCGTAAGGATCACTTACATGGAGTCATTTGTGGTTTGTCGTGTATTTGTTTGTATTTACCGTGTTGTTGTGGCCACTCTTCTCGTTGTTTAAGATCAAAGCGATTCAAAAGGGGATAAAAAAAACAGAATCTTTTTTTTCGAATCCAATTGTCATCGTGTCACTGGCAGGATTGCTCATGATGTATTACTTCAAACTTTATATCCGTTGGCCAGAACAGGGCAGCTTACTGGGTGACTGGTTTATATTCCTATCATCCATGACGTTATTTTTCTTTGGGTTCTTGTTGTCGCAGTTTTCTTCCTTTTGGCAAACGTGTGAGAAATATCGCTGGCATTTTTTATCCCCTCGATCATTAGCATGATTGTGCTATTCGTGCAATACTATTGGCCACTTGCGTTACCCAAACAGCAAGACCGTTCATTGTATTTCTATGGCGTCTTTGACTCCATTCATATTTGGTTTTTGATTGTCTCTTTAGTAGGCTTTGCACGCAAAAATTTGGTTTTTACAAATGCATTTCTACGCTACACCACACCGGCTGTTTATCCTTTTTACATTTTACACCAAACCATTATCGTGGCTACGGGATTATGTCGTGCAGTGGTCGCTGCCCATTGCCGTGAAGCTGATCGTGTTGATTATCTTGTGCTTCGGCACCGTGTATATCCTGTATGAGTTTTTGATCAAGCGATTTATGCTTACCCGCTTACTCTATGGTTTGAAGGTAGGAATCAAGAGATAATGAATCCCTGGAAGGAAAAATCCTATTCTGTGATGTCAAAAACTTTTTTGACTTAACCGTTAATGCAATATCTCCTATTGGAATAAAGAATTACAATAGGATATTTGGTTTTGATATCTTTGAGGTTATTAAAAACCTGATTCAAGATAAATTGCCATGAAGAAATTTTTCCTTTTAGCATTAGCTGGCTTGCTTGTCATCGTTGCGATAGTTTTGGTAAATACTTTCCGTATGTCATCGCGCCAATCGATCGTAGAGGCGGTGCCTGCTCCCGAAATGACACCTCAGGCGCTTCAGCATTTTCAACAGGCATTGGGATACAAGACCATTTCATATGGCGATCCTACCCAGTTCGATTCGGTTCAATTCATCGGCTTCCGCAAATTTCTGGAATCAACATATCCCAATGTTCACAACAAGCTTACCCGCGAGATTGTAGCAGGCTATAGTTTACTTTATAAGTGGGAAGGCAAGAACCCGCAACTGAAACCGGTGATTTTAATGGCTCATCAGGATGTAGTTCCTATTGAAGAGGCCACTAAAGATATGTGGACGGCAGATCCCTTTGCAGGTGAAGTAAAAGAAGGATTTATCTGGGGCCGCGGCACAGCCGATGATAAGATCAACCTGATCAGTATGGTGGAAGCAGCGGAAAAATTACTGGGAGAAAATTTCCAACCCGAGCGTACCATTTATTTTTCATTTGGTCATGATGAAGAAATAGGAGGTAAGGGCGCTATCGCGGTCGCAGCACTCTTAAAATCAAGACACATTGAAGCAGAGTTTGTGCTCGATGAAGGTGGTATCATCACCCTCACCAAAATGCCCGGTATCACTAAGCCTTTAGCGTTGTTGGGTACTTCAGAAAAAGGATACCTCTCCCTGGAGCTAACCGTAGAAGAGGCAGGTGGGCACTCATCCATGCCGGCAGAGGAAACTTCGATTGATATTTTATCAAAAGCATTAGTGAATCTGAGATCAAGACCCTTTCCTTCCGATCTCACCGGCTCTACACGTGAAGGCACGGAATACTTAGGCCCTGAAATGCCATTCGTTCAGAAGATGGCATTTGCTAATCAATGGCTATTTAAGGCAGTCATCATTAGTACTTATGAGAAATCACCTCAGTCTGCAGCAATGGTGCGCACCACGATGGTTCCTACGATTATTGATGCAGGAGTAAAAGATAATGTAGTGCCAACGGTAGCCAAGGCAACGGTAAATCTTCGCTTGCTGCCAGGCGATTTGTCAGAAGCCGTGATTGAAAAAGTGAAGAAGAAAATTGGAGACGAGCGTGTTAAGGTTGAAAATAGAATGGGTTTCATCTCTGAAGCCACTCCGGTTACTTCTGCGGAAAGCACGGGCTACAAAAAAGTGGACGAGTCAATCAAGAAAAGTTATCCCGAAACCATTACCGCGCCCTTTCTGATGATTGGCGCTACTGACTCCCGTTTTTTCAGTGAAATATCACCCAATATTATCAAGTTTAGTCCGATGATTGATCCTATCGGATTTCATGGCATTGATGAGCGTGTGAGTTTGGAGAGTTATAAGACAGCACTTTGGTTCTACGAACAACTGATGAGAAACACAAAATAAGCTAACTGCGTCAGGCGAGATCAATGGTAAAAAAATCATCAGGCAGCAACCAACCGTATGTTAACCCAATGGCACTGCGGTTGAGTCAGCTTGTTCTTATTGCATCCATCATCATAACGATCGTGATGATCGTGCGCAGCATGATGTCGCAGCGCGAAGATTTCAACACTACGATTTATATCGTGCTGGCGATAGCAACAGGCGTTGTGTCACTGCTATTCACAAATCGCCTTACGAAAGCAAGAGATGTATGGCGGAATAAACAAGCCCTTAAAATCGATGAAGAAAAGGACTTGACGATTGAAGATCAATTTATATTCGCACGCATGTACAGAAGTGCAGATGTTATTTATACCCACCTGTTTTATTACATCATTTGTCAGGATGGTTTATACCAGGTTCACCCCTACGAGGATGAAAAATATATCCACGACAATCTTGGTATAGGTTCAGTTATAAAGGCACGCCTCATGGAGGAAAATGACCAACGAAAAGTGCTTGAATATGACGTTGTTGATAGAAAAACTCCAAAGGAAAACCCAAATGCTGCGTATGAGGCAACCGGTGTCATTACAGAAAAGTATTTTGGATTTTCACCCAGTGGGATAGAATCAGCGAACAGAGCCAGTTTTCATAATGTCATAACAGACCCACAACAAAAGCAATTGAGCAGGGATGTGCTTGTAGTACTAGAACAACAGGTTTTGCAGAGTACCCGAAATGGGAAGGACGATAAATTTTATTTGCGTATAAACCGTCATATTGAGCAGGTGAGCATGGTAGACTTCTTGAAGTTTAAGATGGGTGATCGCGTTACGTTTAAACGTGACGAGCAAGCTGGATTATCTACAATTAATTTAGCATGATTAATCCCGATCTAATCCTTTACCCAATCAGTTGATTATAAAATTAATCACTCACTCTTCAGCGACTTAACCGGATCGCTTGCAGCTGCTTTGAAGGATTGAAAGCTCATCGTTACCCAGGCAATCAGGAAGGCTGCGATTCCTGAAAATAGATAAAGGCCTATGCCAATATCAGCCTTGTAGGTGTAATCTTTCAGCCACCAATCAATTCCATACCACGCTAAAGGAGCGGCCAGGACAAAAGCAATCAACACGAGTTTGCCAAACTCTTTGGAGAGCAACATGACAATACTGCTGATGCTGGCGCCCAATACTTTGCGAATACCAATTTCTTTGGTGCGCTGCTCAGCTGTGAACGAAGTCAATGCGAACAAACCCAGACAGGCAATCAACACAGCCAGCACAGAAAATATTCCAAAGATTTTTCCAAGTCTCGTTTCGGCTGCGTACATGGTGCCAAAGCGTTCATCCAAAAAGTAATACGTGAATGGCTGACCTGGTGCCATCTCTTTCCATTTAGCTTCAACAATCTGAATCACCTCTTGCGTGTTTTGTGATTGAAAGCGAAACGATATTGGGCCTTCGGGCTGTTTGCTCAGCTCCATCATAAGAGGACTTACATTTTGCTTCAGCGACTCGAAGTGAAAATTTTCTACTACGCCAACTACGGTGAGCATGTGAAGATTATTGCGATCGGGTTCACCATTTTTGCCATCGCCAAACGTGGCGATTTTACTTCCTATGACTTCACCCGTGAAATTAAATTGTTTGAGAGCCGCTTCGTTGATGATAACGGCTGATGAATCGGAAGGGAAATCGCGTGAAAAATCACGACCTTCTTTAACATTCATGCCCATGGTTTTAATGTAATCGTAATCCACGCGCCAGTTTTGAATGCCCACCATGTTTTCCTGCACAGCAGGATCGCGGCCTTCTACCCACCAGGGGTTATCATTTCGCCAGGTGCCGCTTACCGGCAAGAAGCCCGTCATCGTAGCGTTCTCCATTTTGCCACTGCGCATGATTTCATCTTTGAAGGGAATTCGATTGTTGCCCAACGCAAAGGCATCATCAATCACAATCACCTGATCTTTATTGAAGCCCAGCTTTTTGTTTTGAATATAATTGAGTTGTCGATTGACAGCCAGCGTGCCGATGACCAGAAAAATGGAAATGGTAAATTGAAATACCACCAAAGCACTTCGGATAAATCCACTCTTCATCCCTAGCGCGACATTGCCCTTTAACACACTTATGGGTTTAAAGGCCGATAGAAAAAAAGAAGGATAAATGCCTGCTAATAAACCCACGATTAACGCAGTAAGAATAATGATTCCATAGAGTGAAGGTTGATCAAAAGGAATGGAAAGAGTTCTTGCGGAGAGCTCATTGAAGAATGGAAGCAATAGCCATGCGGTGATGACAGCAAAAACAATAGAAATGAAACTTAATAATATCGACTCAGTCAGAAATTGTCGCATCAGATGCGAACGGAAAGAACCCATCACTTTTCGTATGCCCACTTCCTTGGCTCGATTGGCGGAACGCGCGGTAGAAAGATTCATGAAGTTGATGCAGGCGATGATCAGAATGAATAATGCTACTGCCACAAACAGATATACGTAGGCGATGTCAAAATTGGGTTCAAACTCACCCTGCAAAGAGCTTTTTAAGTGAATATCAGCGAGCGGTTGCAACGTAAATTCCATTTTGTTTCCGGCAGCAATAAATTTTTCCATGGTAAAATCACCACCTAACACCTCTGCTAACTGTGGCATGGCACGCTTCACCACCAACTCTGGAAATTTATTCTCCAACTGTTTTGCATCAGCCCCGGGACGCAAGAGAAGATAGGTTTGAAAATTATTACTGTACCAAACCTGTCTTTTTGCTTCTTCCAATCCTTCCAATGAGATGAGTATATCAAAATGAAAATGAGTATTAGCCGGCAGGGTTTTATAGATAGCTGTAATCTTCATGTTCATGTCATTGTCCAGAATGAGGGTTTGACCCAATGCATTTTCGTTGGGGAAGTACTTGTGGGCGATGGCTTCACTGATCGCGATGGAATTTGGTTCTGCAAGAGCTGTTTCAGCATTGCCTGCAATGACTGGAACAGAAAAGATCTTGAAGAAATCCTTGTCGGTCCAGATCACATGATCTTCTTTGATGTTATCGATACTTCGCTTAACGAGATACGATCCACGTTCACGAAAACGAATTGCAGATTCTACCTCAGGATATTCGGTAGCCAAAGCATTGGCCATAACCGGTGGAGCATACAACATTTTATAATGACTGCCACCGAATTTTATCTCGCTTTTGATCCGGTAAATGCGGTCTGCATTCGCAAAGTGTTTATCATAACTTAATTCATTGACCACAAATAATACAATGATAAAACAAATGGCGAGCCCGATCGAAAGGCCAGCTACATTGATGAATGAATAGAAACTGTGCTTGCGCAGATTTCGCATGGCAACGGTAAAATAATTTTTTAACATATTCTTAGGCTTTGAATTCTCTGATTGAATGATTTGTTTTTGTGTTTCGCGCAAACCAGCGGTGTGCCCGAATGATTTTAATATTTGATGATAGGCATCAATGAATCGTGATCCATTGACCATTTCCGTTTCTACTGCGGAACAGATGTGATCGATCAGCTCATCCTGAATCCCCTCCGCCACAATGCCTCGGTAGTTCAGGTCTTTGATGATGTAATCAATATGTTCGTTGGTTAACTTCACAGGGCCGCGCCGCCCGGGTGTACGCGCTGCTCGAGCGGCAGGTGGCCCGCCGCGCGGACCTCACGCTCTGCGTCTCCCGAGACCTGGTCGCGCGGGTGCTGCGCCTCGGTGGCCGTGACGTGCGGCTCGCGCCGGTGGGCTCCCGGCCGCTCGGCGCCCCGGCCCGCCGGCCCGCGGAGGTGCGCGCCGAGCTCGGTGCCGGGCCCGGCGGGCTGGTGCTCGCCGTCGGTCGGCTGCACCCGCAGAAGGGGCTCGACCTCCTCGTCCGGGCCGCCGCACTGCTGGCCGCTCGGGAGCCCGCGCCGCTCGTCGCCGTCGCCGGAGAGGGGCCGGCCCGGGCCGACCTCGAGGCGCTCATCGCCGCGACCGGCGCCCCCGTGCGACTGCTCGGCCGGCGTACCGACCTGCCCGACCTGCTGGCCGCCGCCGACGTCGTTGCGATGCCGAGCGTCTGGGAGGGCAGCCCGCTCGCCGCGCACGAGGCGCTCCTGGCCGGCCGTCCCGTCGTCGCCACCAGCGTCGGCGGCCTGCCCGACCTG
>JANOUH010000157.1:0-3686 GCA_031416795.1 Cytophagales bacterium
CTAGTAACGGGCGTTGCCGACATTGTGCATCAATGGGACCGTGTGAAACTCTATTGGCCCCATATGCTTTGGATTGGTTTCATTTTCTTTCTACACATTCAGGATTGGTGGACGCTTTATGATTTAAGGAATCTTTCCTCCTGGAGGCTACATACTTTTCTATTTACAATTCTTTATCCGATCAATCTTTTTATTCTGGCTCGTATAGTATTCCCGTTTGGTTCGGTGAGTCAGGATACCGACTTCAAAGTATTCTATTTTCAAAATTTCAGAAGGATATTTGTTTGGGCAATTATTTCGGTGGGATTATCCATCACCGACAATTTGCTACTCAGCAACTTGTCGCTTTTGGACCAACCTCTTCAGCTCTCATTATTTGGCTTGCTATCGTTTATCACCATTAAGAACTACCAGCATGAGTGGATACATAAAATGATTGTGATCCTTTTGTCGGGCTTATTACTATTAAGTATGATTTCGCACGAATGGACTATCGGTTCTTAAACAGTCTTGGAAACAATAGCCCTGATTTATTTTTATAGGCGGCAAATTCGGGATAGCGAGAAAGCGACTTATCCTTCTTCATCATATTGGGTATGAATGCTCCAAAAAAGAACAGTGCAATACCCAAAAAGCCCCACCCGCTTATCGTGAGTAGTGCAAAGCCACCATAGATCATGAGCTCTCCCAGATAATTGATATTTCTTGATCGGCTGAAAAAACCATCCGTAATTAAACCCGGTTTATATTGGAGAGTGAAATATTTTTGAGCGTCACTGCCGAAGTGAAGCATCACTCCTATCATAGATAGCGATACTGATATTCCAATGATGTAAGAAGGAGTAACCGTGCCCGAGCTAATCAACATCAATGGGGCAATCCAATAAAGTCCCAACACCAGAAAAACAAAAATCGCATACGGCACAGAAACATTCTCCTCCCATTGTTTATCCGGAAAGATCCTATCTTTTAAAAGCCACAGCACTCCATAGCTGCCATGAAGCGCGAGATACACCCAGGCCGAAGTAGAAAAATTCTGAAAGTAAAACATCATGCTAACCACAACGGGGGCTGTCATTCCCTTATGAAGATTAACCGGATACTTTAACTTCATCCGGACTATTACTGAACCTTAAATTTATAAACCGTCTTGTGTTTATACACCTGGCCAGGCTTCAACACGGTGCTGGGAAAATCCGGATGATTGGGTGAATCCGGGAAGTGCTGTGTCTCCAAACAAAACGCAGTGCGGAACTCATACTTCTTCCCTCCTTTTCCAATGTCATTGCCATTCAGAAAATTACCTGAATAAAATTGCAGCCCGGGTTCGGTCGTCCACACCTCCATCACCCTGCCTGATGTGGGCTCAGAAACTGTAGCCGCTAATGAAAGTCCTTCGCCCTTGCGGAGGAGAACCCAGTTATGATCATAGCCTTTACCATTTTTCAATTGAGCATCCACCACGTCTATTCGCTCACCGATTTTGGTGGGCTTTGTGAAATCAAAAGGAGTTCCCTTTACATTTTTCAATTCACCCGAAGGGATAAGACCATCATCAACAGGCGTAAATTTATCGGCATTAATAAATAAAGAGTGATCGAGTATGGTGCCATTGCCCGCACCGGCTAAATTAAAGAATGAATGATGAGTCAGGTTGACTACTGTTGTCTTGTCGGTAGCGGCTTCATACTCAATCATCAATTCATTGTCATCCGTGAGTGTGTAGGTGATCTTCACTTTTAGGTTTCCCGGGTAACCTTCTTCACCATCTTTACTGATATAATAGAGTTCGGCTTTATTTCCAGTCTCTGCTTTCTCCAGTCTCCAGGTCACGTTATGAAATCCTGCAGGACCACCATGCAAAGCATTCGCACCATTATTTGTTTTTAACTGATAGTCAGTTCCTTCCAGCGAGAACTTTCCTTTGGCTATGCGGTTGCCATATCTTCCTATTAGCGCTCCGAAATAAGGATTTCCATTAGGGTATTGTTCGGCTGAATCATAACCTAATACCACATCACCCCAATGGCCATTTTTATCAGGCACCATCAACGAGATAATTTTTCCACCGTAGGGAGTAATGGTCGCCATCATTCCATTTTTGTTGGTGAGGGTATCTACCATTTCATTTAGCGATGGAATGGCACTCACATTACTGTCCTGCATATGATCTTGTTTTTTTTCAGAGGAACAAGCTGCACTCAAAAGTGCGCATAGAATGACTATCGATGAAACTTTTTTCATTGCATGAATATATATAAAAAAATACGGGTTGATAACAAGTTTTCACAGGAATGGAATGTATCTGCTTGTGAAAATAAGCCGGGAAACGGATTTGCCAACAAATCCGAAGTTGTTATTTTATAGGATGTTATCCTAGTTGACCTATTAAAATCTCAGAAGGCAAACTAGTTGATAATTCCTGTACCTGTTTAGATGATTCTCCCCGTGTGCTATGAGAGTTCATCGCAGATGCGCGGAATCCGAGTATGTATTTCATAGGGATATAGCAGGCGCGCATTTAATGGCAAGATAATCCGCGAACGAAGCGTTCGCGGATTATCTTGCTTAGTCAAACTTTCATGCGGAAAGGTCGCAGGGCGACTCATCCGCATGAAAGCATTTTATTTTTGAGCGGCCTGAGAGAATGATTGGGAGATACCATTATCGCTGCGCATCCCGCAGGTACGTATTACGAACATACTTGTTACGCATCTCAACCAATTATTAGTCAGGACAATAATGGGTTATTATAATATAGAGAAGAGGATACCGCTTATTTGAATGGATCACTTCCAAAAAGTTCAACGCGCCTGTCCGCTTCCGTTTTTCTTACCAGGAATTCTAAAAATCTTGCATAAAACCCATGTATCTTTCTGCCTTGATGATTTCTTGCCGGGTCAAGGTTTGAAGAGGCACTGTTGATCAGATGGGATGGAGTAGTCGCTTGCATAATCCTAATATTAAAAAACCACAATTGCACGTTAACTGGACTTTGTATTTCTGGCAGCAATTTCCTATGTGATTCTTTATGCCTCAATGACAATCATCATCAGCCAAATGATATTTCATCATCATCATCAGTTTTTTTCAATATAAAATTTGGTTGAACTCCAATTTCTCTCCATCCGGTCCGAGGATATTAAAATAGGTACACCCATTGCTCCAAAAAGATGGTAGATGTACGGGTTGCTCTTCCACTAAATTGAATGATGCTTCTTTTAATAGTGAAAAGGTTTTGTCGATGTCCTCCACATCAAATGCGATATGATCGATATGCCCATGATTCCGTGTTTTGACTTCTTGCAGATAGTTGACTGGCATTTGGTATAGTTCAATCATTACATCTTCATTTTTCATCATGATACAAGTACCCGTTTCTCCTCCCATCACAAAAGCAGATTGCATCACATTTTTAAAACCAAGGCGACTATAGAAGGCTTCTGAAACAACCATGTTTGAAACAGGGATGCCCACATGTTGCAGTCTTCTGATAATCGTGGTGAGTTGAGTTTCCATTCGTGGTTGGTTATTATGACAATATCAAATCGAGTAGGAAGGTAGCCATTATTTGGCTACCTGTCCTCTCACACCACCCTACGTACCGGTCTGGTATAGGGCGGTTTGTTAGAATAATGATGGACACCCATTAGTTTGCCAAACGGAGTAATAGTTACAAAAGCCAA
>JANOUH010000158.1:0-11431 GCA_031416795.1 Cytophagales bacterium
TCCTACCATAAAATATAAAGTGATCGCTGGTAAGTAGTTGATTTTCAGAAATCAAAACTCATTCACACCAATCAATTATTTTTGAATAATTTTTCTATACAACAGAAAAACTGGCCAACTCATCATCCATATACAAAGTAAAATCAGGCTACCGTACATGGCCGGTCCCATATTGCTGAAATCATACCGGTCGCCTCCGTTGAAAATATGAATAAACCCCAATGAGGTGAAAAAGAAGAAATTAAAAGTGACAATAAGACCATAAAACCAGGAACTAAAACTCTGATCGCCATTGCTTAACACTTTATTCACCACAAACACCAGTACGTTGATCACTGCCAAGAGAATGATGGAAGAGAAAAAGAAGCCATTGCGGGAAATGGAAAGGCTTCCCTCTGATTCTGAGAATACTACCTCCTCAGGAAGACCTGCATACACATAGAAAAACACCACGAACAGGGCCATTAATGAAAAGAACCATACTCCTTTGAATATCTTTAAGATCATGTGTTTAAATTTGTGCGCAAAACTAACTGATATTTTAGATTTGATCCTGCCTCATATCGGCTCGGTTCTAAAATTTTGAGTATTGAGCCGCTAAACAATAACTAAACATGAAAAATCTGGTCTGGATTGGTCTTTCTCTAGTACTCATTACCTGCGGAAAACCTCTTCCCGATCTTTCTCCTATCAACCTTACTCAATGGAAAGACGACAAGGGTGGCTGCAAACAACAGAGACTCACCTTTATCGAAGAATTAAAAAATCAAAAAGATGAACTGAAAGGTCTTTCCGAGAAGGATATCATTCAGGTTTTAGGAAGACCTGATCATAATGAACTCTACAAGCGCAATCAAAAATTCTATTATTACGATATTGATCCAGGTAAAAGTTGTCATGATCAGGTAGCTGGTCAGCAATTGGTCATTCGCTTTACTGCGATGGGCTATGCAAAAGAAGTTTCGGTTGAATCAATTGAGTAGTTAAAAAGTATGCGCATTATATTTACACGTTAATATTCAGCAAATGAAAAATATCGCAGTCATTGGTTCAGGAACGATGGGAAATGGCATTGCCCATATTTTTGCCCAACACGGATTTTCTGTTACTCTTATTGACATTTCAGAAGATGCCTTGAAAAAGGCCGAGACAACGATTGAAAAAAATCTTGGCAGGCAGGTTGAAAAAGGCTTGATTACAGAAGATGCAAAGAAAAATGCGTTGGCTAATCTGGCCACCGCCACCTTCTTGAAAGAAGGTGTACGCGATGCCGAGTTAGTTATTGAGGCCGCTACCGAAAACATCGATTTAAAACTGAAGATCTTCAAAGAACTGGATGAAAGCACTAAGCCCAATACCATTCTTGCCAGTAATACTTCTTCTATATCCATCACCAAAATTGCTTCGGTAACTAAAAGTCCTGACCTGGTGATCGGAATGCATTTTATGAATCCGGTACCTGTGATGAAACTCGTAGAAGTGATTCGCGGATATCGCACGAGTGATGCCGTTACCGCGCAGATTATGGAGCTTTCAAAAAAACTGGATAAAATTCCGGTGGAGGTAAATGACTATCCGGGTTTTGTTGCCAATCGCCTTTTAATGCCCATGATCAATGAGGCGATATGTGCTTTGTACGAAGGCGTTGCCGGAGTGGAAGAAATCGATACCGTCATGAAATTAGGTATGGCTCATCCGATGGGACCATTGCAGCTGGCCGATTTTATCGGACTCGATGTATGCTTATCGATTCTTCATGTTCTCTATGATGGGTTTGGGAATACAAAATATGCACCTTGCCCATTATTGGTCAATATGGTGCAAGCCGGCCACCGTGGCGTAAAAACCGGAAGTGGTTTTTATCAATACAAAGCTGGCAGCAAAGAATTGGTAGTTGCCGATCGGTTTAGAAAATGAGTTTAGAAAAAGATAAAAAATTTATTTCCTATTGGAGTGAAGGTCGAAAGACAAGTCGCTGGCTATTTGCATTCCAGCAAGGAGTACTCCGATTTGCCTGGCCTGTTTATTTTGGTTCGGAATTATTCAAGTACTTCCCGCGCAGAGGAGAACCTAACTACAGATTTTCCTGGGATTTATTTTTATCAGGATTCATCATCTGGACCGGTCTGGCATTACTAGCATATGGTTTAGTCATGTGGAAGACATACGAAAAACGATACCAAAACTTACTAAAAAAGGAGAGTGAATAACTCTCCTTTTTTAGTAATGAGTAGGCAATTACTTCTTCAGCAAATCTCTGATTTCGGTTAACAATTGGATATCCGCAGGAGGTGCGGCAGGAGCAGCCGGTGCGGCTTCTTCCTTCTTCTTCTTCATGGAGTTAATTCCCTTGATAATCAAGAAAAGAACGAAGGCGATGATAACGAAATTGATAACGGCCGACATAAACATACCATATTTTACAGCTCCCAAAACTGTTAAGTCTTCAAGCTTGGTAAGATTAGCCGCTTCAAGGGCTGGCTTTAAAAGTAACGGAGTGATTACATCATTGATAAACGAGCTAACGATGGCCCCAAAGGCTCCACCGATAATGACTCCGACCGCAAGGTCAATTACATTACCACGCATGGCAAATGCTTTAAATTCTTTTAGCATAAATATTGGGTTAAGGTTGTTGGATTCGAAATTAAAGAAAGAAAATCATTGTTGACAAAAATAGCTGGAGACAAAATAGTTACGTTTTCATTTAAGTTTGAAGATTTAATGCGTTTGTAAAAAAGTAGCCCCCATCCTCGTTCTATGAGACTTCATCTTTTATGCGCGAAAAGGCAGTATGCATTTTATGGATACAGGGTAGACGCGCATCCAAAGCATGACTGGCCGCGAACGCAGCGTTCGCGGCCAGTCATGCTAATTAAACTTTCATGCCCGAAAAGGTCGCAGGCCGACCTTTTCGGGCATGAAAGCATTTTAGCGCGGACTGCGAGGGTGATCAGAAGATGCGGTTTACTGCCGCGCCATTGGCACACCGCCTCTATACGCACATTTTATACTTCATCGGATACTCTTTGCTTGCTATATTATTTTTTGTCGTACACTAGTAAAAGAAAATCAAAAACTTATTCCATCACTACTCTTAATTGATTTCGCAGGCCACTAAAACTGATCAACTCCACGCCTGTGCTGCCTATAAACATCTTGGCCTGTATCCTTACCGGTATCTTGTTTTTATCATCAGAAAGCCAACATGTGATTGAATTTTCTCCATCAAAAATTTTATTGTCAGGCATGATAGGCACCAATTTAAGACAAGGTATAATTCCTATACTGGTTTTCACCTTCTCTTTGCCTGAATAGATGATCTTCATATTATAGGGAGTATCTTCAAAGAACCCTGAGATAGCCAGCGTATCTCCCTTCTTATACTTTGTAAAATCAATAACACGTAAATAAAGAAACCCTCCTAGCATATCTCTTACATGAGCCGGGGTTGGATAAAATTTAGGTTCTCCATAAATGCCGGTCTTTTTATCCATCACCTTCACCTCAGCTTGCAGTTTGTCATGATCATAAGAGATGATCTCATCCTTTCGGTAGTTACCTTCTTTGATTTTTCGATAGGAAACGTGGGTGACCAAAGCAGCCGTGTCGATGTAGGCGCCCCAGGTATCATTTACTTTCGTTATCCAGGAAACAAACCCCAGTGTTTCGCCATGGACATCCACCTTATAGGATGGTCGTGAGTTTATAGTAAAGATTTTTTTATCGACTATGGTTGATGCTTTGCCTACGGTGAAGAATCCAAAGTTAACCCGGTAGTCAAGCACCTCCCCCGTTCCAAAACTCGTGTTCTTTATAGGAATGAAGTCCTTTCTTTTCTCACCTGAAAAAGAAGCGAGAAACAACACCATCAGGAATCCTTTAAACAGAAGTTTCATACTTAAAAGTAATCTTTGGAAGATAGAATGACAAAGCACATGCCAACACTAGACCGAAACATTGTTTTCCCGCAAGGCATCATTCAAAGAGGTCTTTTTATCAGTGCTTTCCTTTCGGGTGCCGATGATCAAAGCACACGGCACCTGGTACACACCGGCAGCAAATTTCTTGGGTATGGTACCTGGAATTACCACAGAACGAGGAGGCACATACCCTTTATATTCTATCGGCTCAGGATTAGTCACATCGATGATTTTTGAACTCGCGGTGAGCACCACATTGGCACCTAACACGGCCTCTCTACCAACTCTCACACCTTCCACAACAATGCAACGAGACCCTACAAAAACATTGTCTTCAATGATTACAGGCGCTGCCTGAATCGGCTCTAAAACACCACCTAAACCAACACCTCCACTGAGGTGCACATGCTTTCCAACCTGAGCACAGCTTCCTACCGTAGCCCACGTATCGACCATGGTTCCCTCATCTACATAGGCTCCAATGTTTACATAGGATGGCATCAAAATCACGCCTTTATTCACAAACGATCCATGTCTGGCAATCGCGTGTGGAACGACTCTTACACCCAAATTTTTGTAGTCTTTTTTTAAGGCAATTTTATCGTGAAACTCAAACGGGCCAACTTCAATAACTTCCATTTGCTGGATCGGAAAATACATGATCACAGCCTTCTTAATCCACTCATTCACCTTCCAGTTTTCACCGTCCGGCTCGGCAACCCTAAGCTTGCCTTTGTCCAACAACTCCACCACCTCGCGCACAGCGGTTTGAATTTCTACAGACTTAAGCAACGCGCGGTCAACCCAAGCTTTTTCAATTAGTTCTTTCAGTTCCATTTATATCCTATTTTTAAACCGGGTTGCAATAAATGAAAAAACAAAGAATAGTCCTCGCTTCAGTACTCAAACCGGTTGATGATACCCGCATGTTTGAGAAGATTGGCAAGTCCCTTTCCGACAACCCAGACTACGAAATTTTTATCATCGGATATCCCTCGAAACATCAACCAAATGATCCCAGAATCACTTTCCTTCCGCACCCATATTTTGTTCGGCTAAGTTTCAAAAGGATGTTAATACCCCTTACAACTCTTAAAAAAATATATAAAGTAAGACCTGAAGCTATCATAGTTAATACTCATGAATTACTGATAGTTGCCATACTGTACAGAATATTATTTGGTGCCAGGATCATCTATGATGTTCAAGAGAACTACTGGCGGAATATTCTTTGGACAGACACATTTCCTCCGGTTTTAAAACACCTCGCTGCACTTTGGGTAAGGGGCAAGGAAATCCTGCTATCAAGGTTCTTTCACCTCTTCATTTTAGCCGAAAAAGGATTCGAAAAAGAAATGAAATTCTTCGGAAATAAATCCATCATTCTCGAGAACAAGAGCATCCTTCCGCAAGGCTTTACCAAAACAAAATCGAGTGGAGGGATGAAACTACTTTTTAGCGGAACGATCAGCGAAAGCACCGGTGCGTTTGAGGCCATCAACCTGGCCAACATGCTATACCAACTGGACCAGTCTGTGAGCCTCCATATCATCGGCTATTGCTCACGCTCATCTACCTTGGAATCCGTCACGCGGGCCATCGCAGATAAACCTTTTATCTCCTTAACCGGAGGAGATCAGTTGGTGCCTCATCACGAAATACTAGGTCAGATTTCAAGCTCCGACTTCGGCATTATTTATTACCCCTCATCCCCACACACCGAAAATAAAATACCTACCAAGTTGTATGAATATTTGTCGGCTCAGCTGCCCATGCTCATTCAAAACTATCCACCATGGGTAGCGCTTTGTGAACCTTATCCGGCAGCCATTCCCATCGACTTCACGTCTCCCATTCATGCCGCTACTCTCTTGCAGAAAATGAAACAGACCCATTTCTACACCACAGCTCCAAAGGAGGTTCTCTGGTCTTCGGAAGAAGAAAAACTGCACAAGGCCATGAGTAACATTTTGGTCTAAAATATTTTTTAGGCTAATCTAAACTTTTATATTTGCGCATTGATTCAATCATGCTAAGTCTCACCGAAGAAAACTACCTCAAGGCCATCTACCATCTTTCTGATGGTGGCTCAAAAGCTGTACTCACCAACGAACTGGCCGAAGCCATGAACACCAAGGCTGCATCAGCCACCGATATGATTAAAAAACTGGCGGCCAAAGAATTTATCAGTTATGAAAAATACTATGGCGTCAACGTTACCAGTAGAGGAAAAGCAGAGGCGCTGATGGTGATTCGCAAGCATAGGCTGTGGGAAACATTCCTGGTGGAAAAGCTTGGCTTCAACTGGGACGAAGTACATGAAGTAGCCGAGCAACTGGAACACATCAACTCATCGCGGCTGATTGAAAAGCTGGATGAGTTTCTTGGATATCCTAAAGTCGATCCGCATGGAGATCCGATCCCCGACAGTAAAGGAAAAATCAAGGTGCAACCTCAAATCCCATTAGATCAATTGAAGAAAGGGTATCATGGAAAAATTGCCGCTGTAAAAGACTCTGATTCTAATCTGTTAAAATACCTCGACAAGATTGGAGCTAAACCCGGAACGAAAATCAAGATTCTTGGCAAAGAAGAATACGATGATTCGATGGAGGTATTAATCGATGATCACCGGGTGTTCATCTCAAAAGAAGTGTCACAAAATATTTTAGTATCGGAATAATATGAGGAAGCATGACGGTTCAAGAAAATCTCTTAGCGAAGTACATGCTTCGGTGGATGCCACCAATCGCAAAGGCTGGAGAAAATTGTTTGCCTTTTTAGGACCCGCCTATCTCATCAGCGTAGGCTATATGGACCCAGGGAATTGGGCAACCGATATTGCCGGAGGAAGTCAGTTCGGTTATGCACTAATTTGGGTATTGCTCATGTCCAACCTTATGGCGCTCCTATTGCAGAGCCTGAGTGCGCGATTGGGACTCGTGCGCCAACTAGATCTGGCACAAGCATCGAGAACATCGTATCATCCCTTCATCAATTACTGTTTATGGATACTTGCGGAAATTGCCATTGCCGCCTGTGATCTTGCCGAAGTGCTGGGTATGGCCATCGGTTTACAACTCTTGTTTGGCCTGCCTTTAATATGGGGTGTTTCATTAACGGTATTGGATACACTCCTCCTTTTGGTATTACAAAGTTATGGTATGCGAAAGATCGAAGCCTTCATTGTGGCGTTGGTTACCCTCATTGGGATTTCCTTTTTGTTGGAAATGTTTTGGGCCAAACCCGACATGGGCGAGTTAGTCAAAGGATTCGTTCCATCACTCCCCAGCGATGCTGCACTCTATATTGCTATTGGTATAATTGGTGCAACCGTGATGCCCCACAATCTTTATCTGCATTCATCCTTAGTTCAAACCCGCAGAATAGACGCGAGCGAAAAAGGCGTGTGGAGTGCTATTAAATACAATCTGATTGATTCCACCATCGCACTCAATGCCGCGTTCTTTGTGAACTCAGCCATACTGGTGCTGGCAGCCTCCACATTTTTCAGAGCAGGCATGTATGAAGTTTCCGACATTCAGGATGCTTATAAATTTCTAACGCCCATACTAGGTCATGAGTGGGGCTCCATTATGTTTGGTGTTGCCCTGATTGCTGCCGGACAAAGTTCAACAATAACAGGAACGCTGGCAGGGCAAGTCGTGATGGAAGGTTATTTGAACCTTCGCATTGCTCCATGGCTGCGCAGACTGATAACGCGGCTCATCGCTATTATCCCTGCTTACATTGTCATCATCATGTTTGGAGAGGGAAAAACCGGAGAGCTGTTAGTGCTTAGTCAAGTGGTGCTTAGTCTTCAATTAGGTTTTGCCATCATCCCCCTCATTCACTTTACCAGCGATAAAGAAAAGATGGGCGTGTTTGTGATCAAGACCTGGATGAAAGTGGCAGCCTGGACCATTGCCATCATCATCGTTTCACTGAATGCGAAACTAGTGACGCAGGAAATTTCCAGCTGGCTGGTATTGGCCGGAGACGATGCGTGGATTGTTTGGCTTACCGCCATCCCCATCTGCATAGGTGCCGGCATATTGTTGCTATACATCTCCTTCAAGCCATGGTTGGATAGAAGAAGAAGCGAAAAAACGGCACGTGCACCACACGGTTCCGCCACAGAACTGATTAGTCTTACGAAGACATCTTATCATCACATTGCTGTCACCATTGATTTTAGTTCCATCGATTCATTAACCATTCGAAGTGCCGTTTCACAAGGTGGCAAAGGCGCACATTACTTGCTGGTGCATATCGTGGAAACAGCCGGAGCCATGTGGTATGGAAGTGAAATTGCCGACCACGAATCAAACGCGGACGCGGCTGCTCTTACAAACTATAGAACACAACTAAGAGAACAGGGTTATCACGTTGAGATAAAAATTGGATTTGGAAATCCGAAGCAAATAATCCCAGAAATCGTGAATGAGTTTGATGCCGATCTATTGGTGATGGGTGCACACGGTCATAAGTGGATGAAAGACCTTGTCTTTGGAACAACCGTGGACACGGTTCGTCATAGAGTGAAAATCCCGGTACTTATTGTGCGGGACGCAGCAGAATAGTCAGAACTCCTTATCTGAGAATAAAATCTAACTCCATCACAAAATCATAGTTGGCTATTTACTCCTTAACTTACAGCCATGTCTTCTATTTCACCTATTGATGATACCATCATTGCCCTGGCCTCTGCTCAGGGGATTAGTGCCATTGCGGTAATACGTTTGTCAGGAAAAGATTCTATTCGCATTACTCAACAGTTGTTTAAAGGCAAAAACCTGGAGCAGCAGCCTTCCCACACCGTGCATCTCGGCACCATGGAAGAAGATGGAAAATCAATAGACGAAGTATTGATTACCCTTTTCAAAGAGCCCAATTCATTTACCCGCGAGAACTCGGTAGAGATCGCCTGCCATGGATCTCCTTTCATTGTCAAACAAATTATTAAAGCATTTTTAAAAATAGGCGTTCGATTAGCCGGCCCTGGGGAGTTCACCAAAAGAGCATTCCTGCACGGTCGTTTTGATTTAGCCCAGGCGGAAGCTGTAGCTGATTTGATCAATGCTGAAACTGATAACGCAAGGCAAGCAGCCATCAATCAGATGCGCGGTGGATTTTCAAAAGAGATCAAGCACTTGCGTGATGAGTTGATTCATTTTGCATCGCTCATTGAGTTGGAGTTAGACTTTGGAGAAGAGGACGTAGAGTTTGCCGGTCGCAAAGACCTTGCGGATCTGGTGAATAAGATCATGAGTTACCTCCGCATTCTTATTCAATCCTTTGATGAAGGTAACGTGATTAAAAATGGTATCCCGACAGTGATTGCCGGTAAGCCCAATGCAGGCAAGTCGACACTGCTTAATGCGTTGCTGAATGAAGAGAAGGCCATTGTATCGGAGATACCTGGTACCACGCGTGATGTGATTGAAGATGAGATTACACTCGGTGGAATCAGTTTTCGATTTATGGATACTGCGGGGCTTAGAGAAACTACCGATGTTATTGAGTCTTTGGGGATTTCGCGCACACGGGAAAGCATGAAGAAAGCCTCGTTGATTATATATATGTTTGATTTGTCAAACACCAATCTCCTGGAATTGGAAGCAGAAGAAAAAGAACTTAAAAGTTTAGGTATTCCCTATCTGAAAATTGGAAACAAACTCGACAACGCAAATCCAGAAGTTCTTAAAGCTATCGAACATCAGGATTTCATTTTGATATCAGCTTCCTCAAAGACGAATCTGAATACATTAAAAGAAAGCATTCTTTCCAAGTTTCAGGTTCATGAAGTACGTCAGGGAGATGTGCTGGTCACCAATCTTCGTCATTATCAAAAGTTGGTGGAGACCAATCAATCGCTTCAACGAGTTGCAGCTGGCCTGGCATCTGGGGTGACCGGGGATTTTCTCGCGATGGACATCAGGCAATCCTTACATCATCTCGGTGAGATCACAGGTGAGATCACAACGGATGATTTACTGGATAATATTTTCAGTAAGTTTTGTATCGGCAAGTAACCTCTGCAAAACAAGAAAATACCAAAACCTGTTGAGTTGAACCAAACCATAAACCGAACAAAATGCAGCTTCAAAAAATCGAAACAAAAATCTACGAAGTGAGAGGCCAAAAGGTAATGTTGGATTTTGACCTATCTCAAATGTATGAGGTTGAGAACAGAGCCTTAAAGCAAGCAGTTAAACGTAACATTGCCCGTTTCCCAAATGATTTTATGTTTCAGCTCACCAAAGCCGAATGGCAGGAGGTTATCACAAATTGTGATAACCTCCCCGAAACATTAAAATTTAGTCCCGCAACACCATTTGCATTTACCGAACAAGGTGTGGCTATGTTATCAAGCGTATTGAAAAGCAAAAAAGCCTTACAGGTTAATATCGCGATTATTAGAGCCTTTGTATTTATTCGGCAATACGCTTTGAGCCACAAAGACTTAACCGTAAAACTGAAAGAACTTGAAAGCAAGTACAACAAACAGTTTAAAGACGTGTACGAAGCCATAAACTACTTGCTACAAAAAGATAAACAGGAAACCGAACATCAACAACGAAGGCGTGTAGGGTTTAAAATAAAGAACGGCCAGTAAAAATTTTGGCGAAAGCCCCTACCTTGAACTGAATTACAAATGCAATGAAGCCCCGATTAATTACCGTGTTCAACTTGTTTCTGTAACCTCCAATTTAGGTAAAGGGGTTGTGTGGTATTTTCTTTGCCCAAAAACGGGTAAGCGTGGCCGAAAACTGTATTTAGCAGATACCTTCTTTCACCACCGTTCAGCCTTAAAGGGTTGTATGTACGAAAAGCAAGCCCAAAGCAAGCAAAGCAGGGAGTTGAATAAAACCCTGGGGGTGTATCTCAGAACCGATGAACTCTTTGAACAGGTTAACAGAAAGCACTTCAAAAAACAGTATGCAGGAAAGCCAACTGAAAAATACTTGAAACTAACTGAAAAGATCCGTATTGCTGAATTTACCCCTTTTGGAATAACACTGACGTCACACACATAGGATGCAACAACGGTAGGGAGCAACAAAGCCCTATACATAACACCTACCCTCCCTTACTTGCATTATTCAACGTTCAAAGGTTGTATGTATGAATAACAAACCCTAAGCCCAATCAAAAAAGCAAAACCGAACCGTACCATGCCATGAAATTGAAAGGCTAATATAAAATTAGCGCTAAGGATATAGCGAAATATCTATGTGACTTGAATTTATTTCAAGGTAAAAACCATGTCCAGAGACACGGTATTTATGTCAAAACCTTTGATTGAATAATAATCTGCGGGTTGTAGATTATCTATTCATGATAAAATGATTTCTCTCCTTATGGGTAACCCTTCGATGAAGTACATCTTTACCGAGTTCATTGGTTAGGATATGTTTGTTGTCAAAAGTTAACCCTAATCACCATGACAACAAAATTAGAAAAGCAGCAAGCCATGTTTTCAATGATTGAAACCTGGAAGAGTA
>JANOUH010000159.1:0-7667 GCA_031416795.1 Cytophagales bacterium
GCTTTTTCGAAATCGGCATTGGCTATCGGAATTTTTACGGTTAAAAAAGAGGAATCTACCGTAGCCAATTGCATCGGACTATCAGCCGGAAGATTTCCTGTAGGGATGGCTGAATAGAAAAGTTGTGCGGGTTTATCCCACGACTGACTTTGAAATACTTCTGTTACCACGGTGCTCACCAATCGGTGATCATGATGACCGGTCCAGCCGGAAGCGCCCCAAGTAATGACGACATCTGGTTTTAGTGTGATGAATAATTCTTTCACTTTCTCGCGCATGGTGTTGAGCTGATCATGCACAGGTCCAAATCCTCCACCCATTTTTAATTGATCGTGTAATCCAAACATGATCGGTGGCTGAATGCCCAATTTTTCAGCAGCACATTTTGCTTCTTCGTTGCGCACGGCAGCCAGGCTATCACCGGCAGGAATTTTTGCATGCTCGGTTACACCATATCTTCCATCTGTAGCAATGGCCAGATAAACCGTTACTCCTTCGGCTGCATACTTGGCCAAAGCGTGGCTCACCGTTGCTTCGTCATCGGGGTGAGCGAAGATGGCCAGTAATGTGCGCGGGCCCGTTTCCTGTTTTTTAGTAGGCGATGATTGACATTGTGATAACAGCATGATCACCAGCAGCGATGAAAAATAACGGGTTATTGTTGGGAACTTCATGGGCTTAAATACGATGGTTAAATAAATGATAAAATTCAATTTAGTAATTTCTCTTGCTGAAAACAGACAGTTAATCCATTGGCGTTGATTTATTTTTTTCAACGGTTTAAATACAAGAAACATCTGAAAGAAAGAATTCCGATCAAATCATTTAACTACCATCGTAACTCCAGAACATGATCCTTAGATCACGATGCAAGGAATATCAGTTCGTTTTTAATAGATTAGGATAATTAATCCAACCGCTTTATGAGTCGCCACATCAACAGACGAGATTTTATCAGCAAGAGTGCATTGGGTGCGCTTGGCCTCACGTTACTTCCATCGTTTATTTCGCGCGGTGCTGCCAGCGACAGGCTTCGCATTGCACACATAGGGTTAAATGGCATGGGCAACAATCACCTGAATTGGTTTGCTGCGTTACCTGATGTGGATATTGTTGCGTTGTGCGATGTAGATCAGGATCACCTCAACGGCACACTCAAAAAGTTAAAAGAGTTAAAGCCCGATTCGCAAGCGAAAGGCTATGAAGACTTCCGTCATATTCTGGACCGAAAAGATATTGATGCCATCACCATAGCCACGCCAGATCATTGGCATGCGCAAATTGCTACGCTTGCATTTCAGGCAGGCAAAGATGTGTATGGCGAAAAGCCGCTTTCGTATTGTGTGAAAGAAGGACAGATGATGTTGAAACATCAACAGAAACACAATCGTATTTTTCAACTGGGCACGCAGATTCATGCCGGAGATAATTATCATCGCGTGGTAGAGTTAATTAAAGGTGGTGCCATTGGCAAAGTTCACACCGTGCGACTATGGAAAACAGGTTTCTCACCGGGCCTTGGTCACCCGAAAGCGCAGACACCACCGCCCACATTAAATTGGGATATGTGGCTGGGCCCCGCACCTTACGCAGATTATTTTCCTGAACGCTGTCACTTAAACTACCGCTACTTTCTGGATTATTCGGGCGGTGTGTTTGCCGATTTCTGGTGTCACATTGCGGATGTGGTGTGGTGGTCCATTCAACCGAAAGGATTGAAGAGTGTGGTAGCACGCGGAGAAAAAACCGATGGCGTTGCCGATGCACCCAAGTGGCTCGATGCCGACATGGAATTTGATGGATTAAAACTTTACTGGACATCTATACCACCCGATGTGCCAGGCGCAGCCGGGCGTCATATTGGTGCTTACTTTGAAGGCGACAAAGGCACACTCCTTTGCGATTATGAATCGCGATCGATCACCATCAATGGAGAAACCGTAACCGACATTCCTGAAATTCCTCAAAGCATTATACGCTCACCGGGCCATCAGCAAAATTTTGTCGATGCCGTAAAATCACGCAAGCAACCAGAAAGCAATCTTGCCTACGCGCGTGAGATGACCTTACCCATGCACCTGGCTTTAATTTCATGGCGATTGAATCGCGCAGTGAAGTGGAATGCAGCGAAAGAAAAATTTATTGATGATAAGGAAGGAAATGCATTGTTGAATAGGAAGTATAGGAAGGGGTGGGATTTGGTGTGATCAATCATTCGGAATTCACCACAGTTTTGGATTGCAAATCCAGCCAATAGAATTTTTGTATCTTTTAATGACGATTTAAAGGTTTATTATGAATACGCTGATCATAGATAAAAAGAAATACATTGTCATTCCGCAAGAAGATTATAAAAAGCTGAGGAAAAAGGCGGCCATTAACACTCCAAGTTCAAGAAAGCTTTCACTTGCGGAGGGAAAGCGTATGGCCTATTCCATGATTGATAAATGGCACAAAGGGAAGTAAGCATCGTGGAATGCAGACAAAGAAAATTTATTGGTGATAAAGAGGGAAATGCGTTGTTAAACAGGAAGTATAGGAAGGGGTGATTGGGTGTGATAGGATCTCAATTAGTCAAGCGACACTTCGCTTGGAAGTAATTCACGACTTATGAAATAAGTCCAACTTTCTTTAAAAGCCTTTTATACCAAGGTTTTAAAATATTGCTCCAGTCCCATAATAGCTCATCCTCCCAATCTTGAGGAAATCCCATTGCCATAACATCAACTTGGGGATATTTCCTAATCAATTCACATAGTCTCTCCCGAAATGAATTTTTGTGGTTAATTGTATTGAGAAGATAAATAATCATTGAAAGGAAAAAATAGGTTCGATTATTTAAATTAATAAGCGGTCGACCAGCAATGGGATTCGGAATTGTAGTCACTTTAATCCAAGGATATCTAGGTGTTAACGGAATTTGTGGCGTAATCCTCATTACTCTGTTCCATAAACGCGAATGGTGTGCACAAACATTCCTAACATACACTATACTGTGCAACCACGACTCAAAAGTAGAGTTATCCAGTCCAAAGTAATGAGCAATGTCCCTCTTATCATGCGCTGATTTTAGATTTTTGAATAGCATTGAAAGACCTCCAAATGAAGTTATCTCGAGCATCATCCAACTTGGAGGCATTGGATCGGAGTATTTGCTTTTAAAATCAGAAATGAATTTTTCGTCCGTTCTTGCATACTCACGATTCATGCTTGCCAGCGTTGCCGCATGATCTCCAGGGTTGTCAAATAATGTGGAGTTAGTATACCAAAAAGCACCGTGTCTATGCGAAAGGATATAGATCATTTTTGCTCTTACGGCAACTTCAATTTTCTCCAATTCACCGAGCATTAACTTTCGTAGTTCCCTGTCAAAACAGTAGAGATTAAAAGCATTGTTAAATGTCGAGCCCGGCTTAAATATGTGAGCTGATTTGGGAATAGCTAACATTGGATGCCAGTATCCACTTAGTCGATAGTAGCTTATGTTCTCCAGTAGATGCAAAGCTTTTGCATCATTTTTAATTCTTAATCCTCGATCTCTAAGTTGTTGAAGTTGTCCGGTATAATCGAGTGCCGGTTTCGTATATGGCGCTCTAGGCATAGGTGCAAAAATAAAAAGTCCACCCTGAGCGCCCTGATCTTACGAGAAGGGGGGTGGACATGTTGACACAAAGATAGAAATGATTTCCGGAACCATCAAGAAATTTATAAAAACCCCTATTTTTTAACATTTTGTTATAATATCTCCTGGCGATGGTATCGCATTTTCCGATACCATGGTTTCTACTTCTGCTTCGGTAAGCTGGAACATGAAGCTTCCCGGGAACTGTTCTTGATTTCGTTTTACTTGCTCCCTTAGCCACATTGACTTTACTCCATATAGTTCTGCGAGATCCCGATCTAACATTACTTGCGATTTCTGATCAGATAAATTTTATTCATGACCACTTCCTCAGGAACTGTAAGACTTTTTCTCATAGTATAAAAATAATTGATTACTTACATAATCCAAGTGTTTGGTAGCTTCTTCTGTGGATGCTTTTATTTATTCCATTATTTTTTGTTACTTCAGGGTGTTCATGAACAGCATTTCATTTTGTTTGAATCGCGGTGTGAAACGGAATGCAGCCAAAGAAAAATTCATGGATGATAAGGAAGCGAATGCGTTGTTGAACAGGAAGTATAGGAAGGGGTGGAATTTGGTGTGAGGGTTTGTTGGAGAGGACCTTCAACAAATGCGAAGCTTGCATACAACCTTATTAATATTATATTTATTAGTACGTATGGAAAGGGTTCGATTTAATTTTATAGGATTGTGTTTAATTTTGGTTAGTTCATTTGACTACTCCATCGCTCAGAATATAATCACTAACCAGGATTCAATTTATTCTGAGATTCTAAAAGAGAAAAGAAGAATCGAAGTATTGCTGCCGGAGAATTACAATCAAAACCCTGGTGATAAATATGATGTAATATATGTAACGGATGCAGAATGGAATCTGAAAACAGTATCGCAGGTCTATCAATATCTTGCGAGTAAAGAGTTAGTATCAAAAAATATTATCGTTAGCATTCCCCACAATGATGCGAAAGGTATCAACCAACGGGAAAGAGATCTTATCCCACCACACGAAGGTCAAAAAAATTCAGGCACGGCAGATAATTTTCTTTCTTATTTAAAAAATGAGCTAATCCCATATGTAAACAAGACCTATCAAACAACGGAAAAAAATACACTAATTGGCGGATCCATTGGAGGTCTATTTACCATGTTTGCACTCCTTACGGAGCCTCAGCTTTTTGATTCATACATTGCCGGTGATCCGGCTTTTTGGTGGGATAATTATTACATAAATAAGATAGCAATAGATAAGCTAAATAATTTGTCGAGTATTAAAACACTTTTTATGACTGGACGTGGAATGCGGGATGGGCCTGATTTTCGAAGTATGGGCATCTTTTCTATGGATTCTATCATAACTACAAAAACTCCTTCAGGTTTACATTGGAAAAGCATAGCCTATTATGATGAAACGCATCGTTCCATCCTATTAAAAACTGTTTATGACGGCTTAAGATTTACATATGATGGTTACGGTAATAAAATTGGTTTCAATCCAGGAAATGGAATTGTGTTAAAAAACAAGCCTATTAAAATAGAGCCAGAGTATGAAACTTACTATTTAAACTTAAGGTACACAACTGACGGAACTGAGCCATCCGAAACATCACCTGAATTTGAAGGGATTCATATAACAGATTCAACGATTTTAAAAGTCAAATTATTTTCAGCCAGTAGGAGATATGATCAAACTGTGATTGGCAATTTTAAAATCGGAGATGTTTTACCGGCAATTGCAAAACCTAAAAATCTAAAATCAGGCGGATTGCATTATGCTTATTCTAAAGGAGAATGGAATAGTTTACCGGATTTCAAAAAACTAAAACCTGATGTGTCAGGATTTACAGACGAGACTTATGGCAAATATGGCACTCTTGAACTCCCAAAGCAAACCAAATTAGCCTGCCTCATTGAAGGTTACCTTGAAATTAAGGAAGAGGGGTATTATAGTTTCTTAGTAGAAACGGATGATGCTGCAAAATTATATTTGAATGATCAATTACTAATTTCCTACGATGGAATTGATAAGAACCTGGGATTTCAGACATATGTTCTGCCTTTAGAAAAAGGATTTTATCCTCTTCGACTAGAATACCTTCAGAAAAAGGGTAGCGGAAGCTTACGGTTTAACTATAAGCTTCCTGGCGCCTGGCAAACATTGCCTGTTCCATTAGAGCTTTTATATAGCGTTAGAAAGGCAAAATGAACCATCAGCTTTGTTCATTCACTTAAAGAAATAAACCCATTCTAAGCGGAGTCTGTGCTAAACACATTTATAAAATATTTTTTTTCAGGATAACTTTTATTCAATCGAGGAGTCCGAAGCGAGACTCCACTTGGAAAAAGACACAGAGTGAAAAAAGCAATCTGTGAATCTGTGGCTAAAAATAATGTAGGCGTATCACGTTGAAAGGGATGAAGATAAAATTGGTGTTTGTTGGAGAACAACTCAAACAAAAGGCGAGGTGTAACAAAAACCTGCATCAATATTTCTTCTTAACAGTATCCCAGTCAATGAGGTTTTTATCTTCCTGGGCCTCCTCATACGATAAGTAGACTTCCTTCTTTTGTTCTTTAGTCAGCGTCTTCCAGATCTTACCCTCTTCAGCGTCTTCACGTTGATTTAAAAAATCATAGATTGTGCGAAGCAATTGTTCGTTTTCAATCTTGTCCGGGATTTTATGCAAGTCAGATTTCAGCTCAATTGTACCCATGTTGCTTGTGTTTGAATCAAATTTATGGGAGTAATCTCAATACACCGATGCTTCGCTTCGAAGAGGATTGTTCATTAAACACATTTGTAAAAGATCATTTCAGATAACTTTTATTCAATCGCGGTGTCCGAAGCGAGACTCCGCGTGGAGATAGACACAGAGTGAAAAAATTAATCTGTGACACTGTGGCTACCAATTATGGATTTCAACCCCAAACGCCTTTAGTTGATTTTTCTACAGGGGTAACATTTACACCATCACCTCATTAATTCCTTTCCCTAAATCAAAACACAACAAGCTCTCCGTTTTGCCTACATAAAATGTATTCACCTTAAGAGCCCGTGCATCGGCCACCCGGGTAAATGGCATTACTTCGTGGCCTGCTTTCATGGCTGGCTTTGAAATTTTTGTATTCAATCGCACGGTAAAGCCGGGTGTAGAGAAAGGCGCTTTAATGGTGATCTTATTTTTCTCTGTGGTTATCGTGGAGAGTTCTTTCGCAGCCCAGTAGCGGGAGATTTCACTCAGCTTCATCCACACCAGGTGATTGTATTTTTCATTCAACCGCTTCACAATGTTTTTGAAGATGTTGAAGCCAACTTGTTCACCATTGTAATAAATTCCGGGCCAGTGGCAAACCATGATGGCTGGTTCTCCGCTGTCAATCACCTCCACCATTCTTCCTGACTTTAAATCTTCGGTAATGAATTTATCTACATGACCGGGATGAAGTCCATCCCAATCGCCAAACCAATCTTCGGTGCAGCCAATGATAGAGACCACACACTGCGGATTATTTGAGTCAAGACCCGAAGCGTGCAATACCTGCGGGGCAACACTTTTTCCTTTCTCCGTAAAAAGATCCCTGAAGTAATGAGGTATTTCAGCTTTGAAAACATCTTTAACAGATTGCAAAGAAGCGAGCGCGAGGTTGTTTTTATTCTCACTTCCATAGCCACCGGGTGTGGTGAGCCCATCACAATACAACCCGGCATCTTTTAACACATTCAGGGCATAAGCCTGGTAAGCGGCCAACTCATCGGCACTCTTCGTCTGGCTCCAGCCCCAGTTCTCCATGTAGTCGGGAGTGGCATAGGGAAAAGGTTTTCCTGTTTTTATATCAATCACACGCGTGTGGCTGATCATCTCTGGATGAATGTCCCAGTCGGGCATGATCACTTCGCGAACCACCTTCAGACTGTCCTGCAATTCCCTTTCGGTCCAGCCGGGAATAAACCTGTTCACCCAACCCGTGCAGGCGGGATAAGGAACGATACTGTACTTGCCTTTTACACCATGGTCGTGGCACCACTCGCCAAACTCACGCACAA
>JANOUH010000160.1:0-4826 GCA_031416795.1 Cytophagales bacterium
TGTTTATATTGATTATTCATCAATGACAAGAAATTGGTATTCCTATCTATTGTATGGTTTTTTTAATTCAATTAATAAAGAAAGGATAAAACTGTTTTTTGGATACTCACATGCGGAGTTTGTGGCTTCGGATGAAAACCACACATTAAATCGAATCGTAAGCCCATTATTCGGTTACTGCGATTTGTGTTTGCCATCAAAGCCAACGGCTTTAGTGATTGGGCTCGGCAATGAACCTAATCGTATCTATGGTTTAAAGGAGTATTTTGATGCAGTACCTTATTTATTTTATTCCGATAAAAGTTATAATGAAAAATACAGTGAGGAAATTGAGTTGTTGCATTCTGATATCCTTCATGAAATAAATTCTAATCATGTTTTTAAATTTCCAATCCACGATCTGGTCTATACAAGTTACCTCCTAGAGAATCTTTGTTTAAGGTTATTGAGAGATTATAGGATAGTCATAGCACCATGTGGACCGAAGCCTTTCGGTTTATTAGCAATGATAGCCTCCTTAAATCATGAGGACCCAATTGAAGTTTGGCGCATAAGTCCTGGATCAAAGATTAACAAGGTTGATCGAAAACCCACTGGGCTAATTAGTGTAATTGAAGTAACATTTTGATTCTATTAATCAATATGAGGCTTCGAATTTGTAGTAATACCTATCGGCTTTAACAATATTTCTACAGTAGTATCCAAATTATTTCACAAACAAAAAGCAACCCTTCTCAGAGTTGCTTTTCACTTTCAACTTTATCGCTTTCTACTATTTCTTCACCGGCCTCTTATATTTCACCGGAGCTGGTGGCTCAGGTTTAATTTCAACAGCTTGTGTTTTCAACAACGTCAATGCCTCTTGCACGTCACGTTCCAGTTGTGGGTCTCTGCCTTTGATTACATCGGCCGGGGTTTGTTCTACGGCAATGTCATGATGTACTTGAATTTATCATCTTGATTATGCGGAACACCTATTGTATTTTTAAGCAACTTTTTAGCTTTTTATTCATGGAAAAAGAGATTGTCAAGAATAAGATTTATAATGAAGATTGTCTCAGCACCATGGCAATGATGCCAGACAATTACATTGACTTGACAGTGACATCACCACCGTATGATGATTTGAGAACATACAATAATAAAGTTCGGGGTGTAAAGTCTGAGTTTAACGGTTACACGTTTCATTTTGAGGAAATTGCCAAGGAACTTTTCCGCATCACCAAAGTGGGTGGAGTAGTGGTGTGGGTGGTTGGAGATGCTACAGTTTCAGGAAATGAGACCGGAACGAGTTTTAGGCAGGCCCTTTTTTTAAAGGACTGTGGTTTCAATCTGTTTGACACGATGATTTATTTAAAACCACCACGAGGCGCAGTAGGAAATAATAATACGTACTGGCAGTCATTTGAATATATGTTCGTTTTAAGCAAAGGTTATCCAAAGACCATCAATCTTATCAAAGACCGTGAAAATAAAGAATCACGAAAGGGTGATAATGGAACAAAGCGATTGCCGAATGGAGATTTACTTCAATTAAAACGAGGTGGATATGGTGAATTTGGCCGGAGAATAAATGTATGGGAATATAATATTGGGAAAGGTCATTCCGCGAGTGACGAGTTTGCCCATGAGCATCCGGCCATCTTTCCTGAAAAGCTTGCCAGGGATCATATCACGTCATGGAGCAATGTTGGAGACCTTGTTTATGATCCAATGATGGGAAGCGGCACGGTTGCGAAGATGTGTATTCTGGAAGGAAGGAAGTTTATAGGAAGTGAAATCAATAAAGCTTATTGCAAGATTGCTAACAAAAGAATTGAGAGCGTAGTTAATTCAACAAAGCAACTCTATGTCGATTCCCGAGGAAACTAAATTCCTTCCATACGAAGAACCCAAATCTAAAGTATGTACGAGCTGTGGTCTTGAAAAGCCAATTGAGGCGTTTTCGAAGAATCAGTTTGGTAAGAATAACAGAGTTTTAAGAAGACCTGTTTGTAAAGATTGTTATTCGAAGAAGGTAAAAATCAACCCACAAGAAAAGAAGGAATATGAAGCCAGGTTCCCTCGGCCGAAAATCGGTGAAGAGTTCCAATGCCCTATATGCCATCGTAAAATAATAAGAAGATTTCAAAATGATGTTGTGCTGGATCATAGTCACATTGATGGAGGTGTCAGAGGCTGGGTTTGCAGTAGTTGTAATACAAGCATTGGTAAGTTTTATGACGATCCAACTATTTTGGAGAGAGCGATACACTGGATAAAGAATAAGGGCAATTTTCTGAAACGTTGATTCTTTTCAGGTTTCAATAGGCCTTTGATTTTTCGCTTTAGAGCAACTGGTTACGATTTGTAACCGTTTCATCTTTCTCATCTTTTAATCCAGCAAAAAAAGCAACCCATCTCTGAGTAGCTTTTCATTTATCAACCGAAACCTTGGTGGAGGTTGACTTTAAGTTTTAATGCTTCCTACTATTTCTTCACCGGCCTCTTATACTTCACTGGCGCTGGTGGCTCTGGTTTCAATTCCACCGCTTGTGTTTTCAACAAGGTCAAGGCTTCTTGTAAGGCACGTTCCAGTTGTGGATCTCTGCCTTTGATCACATCACTATTTTTCGCTCTTCATGACATTTTCAGTTGACTACAAGTTGTAGCCAACTGATGCTTTTCGGTCAGTGCCTCCTGCACGGCACGCTCCAGTTGTGGGTCTCTGGTAATTCCATTTTCAAACCGTTACAATTTGTAACCGTTTCATTTTTTGCTTCAATCTTTTGTAGCATTAAGCGTATTAGCCCCTACGGTATAGGCATAGGCGGAGGCGGGAATAAAGTTTAATGTGATTCCCTGGTGATCGATTACTTGTTGAAGTGAAATGGTAGTGACCAACGCCTGCGTTAGCTTGTTATCGAGACAAAAACGGATGATGCTCTTCAGTTCCTCTGGTTTGGAAACATAGCGATCGCTCCATTTTATTTCAAGTGCCCACAATGGCTTCAGATCTTTTTTATCCAAACCGATCATATCTACTTCACCTTTATTCCAGCGCGCATACCATGGATTAAAGCTGATGCGATGCAGCCACTGCGCATAGATGGCGGTTTCTGTCATCGGCCCCATGGCTTCGTCCGTAGCTGAAAGTGGTGAGAACAGGGCAGCCCGAAGCGAAGGATTGGTTAAATAAATCTTAAAAAAATTGTCACGTTGAAATCGCTTGCCCGCCTGGTCAACACGCCTGATGATTTTGATCAGGAAGGCAGCCTCGAGGTATTCGAGGTATTTTTTGATCGTGTTTTTAGGAGATCCACTTTGCACACTCAATGTTTCCAATGAAAATTCATTGGCTGAATTGTAGGCAATGGTGGTGAACAAAGAGTTTAATTCCTGCACATCGCTGATGCCATACAAACTGGGCAAATCTCGTAACAATACTTTGTCAACAACATCATGGCGAATGAATCGATCAGGATTATTGCGCACCGTTTCTGAGAATATCGCCTCAGGGTAGCCTCCGTAGTTGATGTAATCAATAAAGTGTTTGTTCAATTCTTTTATATCGGGAGATTGATAGAAGTCCACCTTTTCATTTCCCCACGGAAGTTGAGTGGGTGTAACAAGGTGCGTGAGTTTTTGCATCGTAATAAACTCATAGAAAGTAAGAGGCGGTAACATGAAATCGGTAAAACGACCAGCGCCACTTTCCTGACTTTTATATTTCAGTGCAGCGGCAGCAGAGCCTGATACAATAAAGCGGGTATTGCGATAACTTTCAGTAAGTGATTTTAAATGGACATCCCAGTCTTTCAGATATTGTATTTCATCAAAAATCACATACCATCCATTCAGGTCTTGTTCGGCCCCTGCAGCGGTGCGACCGTGAGTAAACAACTGTTCTAAACTGATATGATTGTAGATCGGGTTCTCAACCGTAATAAACAAGATGCGCCTTGGATTTACCGATTGATTGAGAAGGTGCTGTACGAGATGGTATAACATGACGGTTTTACCAACCCTTCGCGGCCCCATTAAAACAACCGAGCGATGCACTTCCAGATTGTTGGCAACCTGCACAAACTTACCGAAGTAGGCGCGGTGCGGCATATTCTGAAAATAGGGATCAACGGCTCCCGAATTCCACCATGGATTTTCAAACCTGATCCTATCCAACACCTGTGAAATAGCAACTGATTTTAGCATTTTATCGCTTATTTTACATAAAACTACAAAATAGAATCAAATATTTGATCTTAAAATTGATTTAAGTGTCAAATAAGGAATTATTCTGAATTTTTGTTTCTTATTTCTTTGGCAGGATTTCATCAAAAAAGCCCAACCCTTCTCAGAGTTGCTTTTCGGTTTTCATAGCCTTTTCATTTCAAAAGCTCCTTCACTTCTTTATCCAGGATTGGCAGATTTCTGATGATAATTCCCCATAGTATGTCTTCTGATACGGAGTCATAACCGTGGATAATTCTATTTCTGGTGTCGACTATTTTTCTGGTGTCAGAAATTTTAATGCCTGGTTCAGCTTTAAGAATTCTCGTCATAGCCTCTCCAATAATTTCAATATTTCTTTCAACGGCTCGTCTTGTTTTTAAGTCTTTTTGAAAGTCCTTGAAATTCCTGACTTCAGGAATGAATGAGTTAATTTCCAGCTTGTTCGATATCCTTTACCAGGTCTTTACATCATCGTTCAAACACGAGAACCTTGGTTTTGTTGATACGCTCTTTTAAGAAGGGATTCTTTAGCGCTTTGCTTTCCAATAAGTCGATGGGTCTGTTTAGTATTTTTTCTAACTCAAATTTCAAGTCGAAATAATTATCGGTATACT
>JANOUH010000161.1:0-16475 GCA_031416795.1 Cytophagales bacterium
ACCTATTAGTTTTCAAGGGAGGGCTAGTTTTTTGTAAATAACGTCATTTAAACCAAAATCTTAAAAATCCATTTTATAAATTACATGGAACCTAAAGACAGGATAATTAAGATAATTTATGTAAGTAATTACAAATCAAGGGTACCAGGTAACCCGTGAATGCAGGATAGTTTGGTTAACCAATCTATTACCCACTATAGCCAAAATTTATGTCATGGGTAAGGTCCCAGTACTTTTTGAGTACCGTTAAAAAATCTCTCATCTCTTTTAATGGAACCATGTTGGGACCATCGCTTAACGCTTTTTCTGGATGAGGATGGGTCTCTATAAAGAAGCCGTCTACACCAACAGCAGCGGCAGCTTTAGCTAAATAAGCAGCATACTGACGGTCACCACCGCTCTTGCCACCCAATCCGCCAGGTCGCTGAATACTGTGCGTTACGTCAAATACCACCGGAGTATATTGTCTCATGATCGGCAGTGACCGCATATCCACCACCAGATTATTATAACCAAACATGCTTCCACGTTCTGTGAGGAATACGTTTTTATTTCCTTCTCCCCTCACCTTGTCAATAGCATACTGCATGTCTTCTGGAGCCATAAACTGTCCCTTCTTCACCTTCACCGGTTTTCCAGTCTTAGCTGCTGCGATCAGCAGGTCTGTTTGGCGGCAAAGAAATGCGGGAATCTGCAATACATCCACCACAGCAGCTACTTCGGCACACTGATAGGATTCATGCACATCGGTGACAACGGGTACTTTCAAATCATTGCGCACCATGGAGAGAATCTCAAGCCCCATATCCATAGATGGACCCCGATAAGATCCGGAGGAGGTCCTGTTAGCTTTATCAAAAGATGCTTTAAACACATACTCAATACCCAACTCCTCACATAACTTTTTTACATGCGCCCCAGTCTCCATGCAAATGTCATAACTCTCCGCTGCACAAGGCCCTGCAAAAAGCACCATACGATCGCCACCAAGGGTGATCTTATCTGTTATTGAAACTTTCTCTTTGAATATCTCCATGCTTGCTATTATAAGGTGCGGCCATAAAGAGAATTATCAAAACCATGAAGCGCCTCTTTGGCCAGTATTTCAAAATATTCCTTTTTAATCTTAATTGTATCAAAATATTCAGGAAATTTTACTTTTTCCAGTTTCCGTAAGTCAAAATTCATCAATTGCTGGCTGATATTTATTTCATTTGTCCATGCATCTTTTTCCTTGGCATGGCTTATCATGGCCTCCCAATTAAAAGAATACTTCAAACTCAGAAAAAGAATATCTGCAAAATCTTTTCCTTCACTACGGGAAAGCGCAGTAATCTTATTGGTCAATATGTTATCCCAAGTGTCAATCCAAATACCATTGGCATCTTTAACAGGAGAACCAACATGGTATTTTACATCATTTACAAACTCCAATTTTAACTCAACGTCTCCATCTTTTACAAAATAACGTGCGTACGAATCCTGGAGGCTACTGTCGCTTATATTCTCAAATACTTTTCTCAAATGATCCATCACGGTTTTTGTCATCACTTGAAAATTGGAATTGGCATTTAAAAAGAAATCAAGATCATCAGAATATCTATGGTTGAGTAAAAACCTTCCCACAACGGTTCCTCCCGTTAGATAAAATGAAGTATTGGTTGAGGCAATCTCATTTAACACTCTATCTTGAAGGGGATATAGCTTATCCTTATAAAAGTGATCTGACATAACGGTATTTATCTCTTAAATCACGAGGGAAAAGTCCTTGTATAACATCATCCGCCAAAACCTCACTTAATTTATCCTCAACCACCATGTGCCTTACCTTGTGCCATGGATAATAATTAAGAATCTTCGTGTAAAGGTTTTGTTTCGTAAATCCATGTACAGTATCAATTTCCCCCCTTAATAGTCGCAGCAATTCTTCTGATGACAAGGTGGTGTCCCAGTTTATACTTCTTAAGTATTTTAAAAGCTCGTCATCTGAATACAATGCCATACTTACTTTAAGATTTTGTCCAGCAGTCCCTGAGCCGCCAGCACCAGATCACTTATCTCCCGGGCAACCCCCTGCCCTCCTTTGGCATAGGCAACAACATCAACATTCGTTTTCACATAGTCCAGCGCATCGGCTGGGCAGGCAGAAAGTCCGCAGTCCTTTAACACAGCAAGGTCATTGATATCATCGCCAATATAGGCCACTTGTTTTTTCTTAATCTTATAGAATGCTACCAGTTTTTCAAACACAGCATGCTTATCCATAATGCCCTGATGGCAAAAGTCGAGCTTCAGTTCGGCTGCACGGTTACTGACTACCTTTGACTCGCGACCGGTAATGATGCCCACCAGGATGCCCGCCTTTTTGAGGTGGCTGATGATATACCCATCCTTTACATTGAATTGTTTGCTCTCCCTACCGGTGTCATCATAGATAATTTTACCATCGGTGAGCACACCGTCTACATCAAAGAAAATAGCTTTAATCTGAGATGCTTTCTTGATTTGTTCCTTCGTGTACTTACCCAGCACTTCTTTTACGGGCATTCGCTGCGAAATTTCTTAAATAATGTCGAAAATTAAGGAAAATATCCGTTACCACATGAAGATCGTCAAGGTTAGTATTTCTGCTCTCGTCACCATCGGATTAATCTACTTTCTTAACAACACCTGGAACTTCGGTCAGCAGATTCCTGCCTTGGGCAAATTCCTGGATCCCTTTCATGGCGTTTGGCAAAATGCCGAAACGAAAGAAGTGGAGAACGAAGAAATGAAATTGACTGGGTTAAAAGATCAGGTGCTTGTTCAATATGATAGTTTGATGATACCACACATCTACGCTAAAAATAATGAAGATCTTTTTTTGGTACAGGGTTATGTAACCGCCAGGCATCGACTATGGCAGATGGAGTTTCAAACCCATGCCGCAGCCGGAAGGCTTACCGAGATTGTAGGACCAGCCGCCCTGGACTTCGATCGCAGACAACGGAGATTAGGAATGGTCTATGCCGCAGAACAAGCGCTGAAGTCAGCAGAAAAAAATCCAGCAGCACTGGCCATGGTAGAAAGCTATCGGAACGGTGTAAACCAATACATTGAATCATTGGATATCGATGATCTTCCTATCGAATACAAGCTATTGAATTACGAGCCCGAACCGTGGACGAATTTGAAATTCGGATTACTCCTCAAGTACATGGCTAAAACATTGAACATCGGAGATAAAGACCTCGAGATGACCAACGCGTTAAAGATCTATGGAAAAGAAACGGTGGATCTGCTTTGGCCCGATAACGAGAATGTGGGTGATCCTATCGTAGACAACGCGGGTAACTGGAAATTCAAACCGATCACCTTAGACAGCATACCGTTGGCGTTGCCCGATGAATTGGTGAACGTACAACCCTTGGAGAAACCTTCTAAAGATGTAGGCAGTAACAACTGGGCCGTGAGCGGAGTGAAAACGCATACCGGCTCTCCTATCCTGTGCAACGACCCTCACCTTACCCTCAACCTTCCATCCATCTGGTACATTATCCATTTGCAATCTCCCGATGTGAATGTGATGGGTGCGTCTTTGCCAGGCGTACCTGCCGTGATCATCGGCTTTAACGATTCCATTGCCTGGGGTGTAACCAACGCGCAACGGGATCTGGTGGACTGGTATAAAATACAATTCAAAGACGATCGTAAGAATGAGTATAAGAGCGATGGCTCATGGAAGTCAGCTCGCAAAGTGATTGAAAAATTTGTGATTAAAGGGAGTGATGATTTCTATGATACCGTCACCTACACGCATCACGGCCCCGTGCTTTATGACCAAAGTTTTCATGGCGATGAAGAGAAACATCATTATGCGTTCCGATGGGTAGCCCATGATCCATCCGAAGAAGTGCTCACCTTTTACAAATTGAATCGAGCTAAAAATCATAATGATTACCTGGAAGCATTGGATCATTATACCTCACCGGCACAGAATTTTGTATTTGCCTCCGTGAGCGGAGATATTGCCATGCGCATACAAGGTAAGTTTCCCCTAAGGAGGAAAGACGAAGGTAAGTTTTTGCTAGATGGAACGAAGACATCCAACGAATGGCAAGGCTTCATCCCTAACAATCAACATGTGATGTATAAAAATCCTTCTCGTGGCTTTGTTAGTTCAGCCAACCAATATCCCGTTGATAACACCTATCCCTATTATATAAATTCAACCAGCTACGAAGCATACCGAAATCGCAGAATCAACACACTGCTTTCAGAGATGAGCGCGATTACGCCTCGCGATATGATGGAGATGCAATTCGATAACGTTAATCTGAAAGCACAAGAAAGTTTGCCCGTCTTCCTGTCCTTGCTCAACCCTGCCTCATTCAATGATCAACAAAAACTGGCCTATCTGATTTTGACAACATGGAATTATGAAAATGACATCAACTCATTAGGCGCTTCGTATTATGAAGCCTGGTGGAAGGAGTTGTTTCCATTGGTATGGGATGAGATGCGTAATAGCAAGGTAGCATTAGATGATCCCACCACCTACACCACCATTAAGTTGATTAAAGAAAATCCAGCACTCAGTTTCTTCGATATCGGGGAGACACCAGAAAAAGAAACTGCCAAAGAGGTGGTGCAGATCGCGTTTGCTAAAGGAGTAGAGAAAATTGAAAAGTGGAAAACAGATAACAACAAAGAAGAACCACGGTGGGCTGAATATAAAGATACATTCATCGGTCACTTGCTTCAGGGGATACCGGCATTGAGCTATCATGTAGAGCATGGTGGCAATCGTGAGATTATTAATGCCTCATCACGCACCAGTGGTCCTAGCTGGCGGATGGTAGTCAGCCTGGAGAAAACAAATGTGAAAGCATGGGGCGTATATCCCGGTGGACAAAGTGGAAATCCGGGGAGTCCTCACTATAATAATATGTTACCATTATGGTCGAAAGGAGAATATTTTCAATTTCAGTTCGTATCAGATCCCACTAAAATGAAAGATGTTTTTTCCTCACTCACATTAACTCCGACAAAATGAAATTTCTGATTCAAGTTTTGTTTACGATTGTGCTTTGTGGCGTGCTTCAAATCTTTTTGCCATGGTGGACGCTCGCCATCGGAGCATTTGCAGTTGCATTTCTTTTAGACAACAAGGGCTTTCCTGCTTTTGTCGCAGGATTTTTAGCCGTTGCAATACTATGGTTAGGTGTGGCAGCCTACATCAGTGTAGTTACCAATTCTGTATTGACTAACAAGCTCAATCAATTACTTCTTATTAACTCCTTTGTCATCACGGCATTAGTTGGTGGATTAGTTGGCGGATTTGGTGCTTTGACTGGTTCACTGTTTCGAAAACTTTAGGAAGCTTTAAAAAAAACCATAAAATGCGGCACAAATACAGCGGTTGCACTTATATTTGCACTCCTTTTTACGAGACCAAAATAAAATGAAGGTTTCTGTCTGAAGGTAGAGTTCTTTGGAGAGGTGGGTGAGAGGCTTAAACCAGCAGTTTGCTAAACTGTCGTACGGGTTAAACCGTACCGGGGGTTCGAATCCCCCCCCCTCCGCTCTTCGTTCTTTAATTTTGGTCTCATAGCTCAACTGGATAGAGCAGCTGCCTTCTAAGCAGCAGGTTGCTGGTTCGACCCCAGCTGGGATCACAAAAATTGGTTGTTAAATATGTTTTCATATCTTCGCGGCCTTATTTAGTAGTTAGGGTTTAACATAGCCTGGAATCGCTTGGCGCCTGAGCGCCAAGATCGCAGTTCAAAATATGTTAGTTTATTTCGGGGTGTAGCGTAGCCCGGTATCGCGCTTGGTTTGGGACCAAGAGATCGTCAGTTCGAATCTGGCCACCCCGACATTAAGGCTTCACAATTGTGAGGCCTTTTTTGTTATGAGTTTTATCGTCTATATCCTCTTCAGCAAATCATGCGGTAAATTCTACTCCGGTCAAACCCAAGACTTTGACAACAGAATCATGGAACATAATTCGGGAGAAACTAAATCATTAAAATCGGGTATCCCATGGTCTATTGTCTGGAGAACTGAACTGCCTACTCGCGCTGAAGCTATGGCATTAGAAAAGAAAATCAAATCCAGAGGCGCATACCGATTTCTGACTGAATTAGGAATAGCCGTATCGCGTGGCGCCTGAGCGCCAAGATCGTCAGTTCTCCCGCGAAGCGCGGGATGGCCACCCCGACATTAAGGCTTCACAATTTGTGAGGCCTTTTTTGTTTTATGAGCTTCATTATATACATTCTATTCGCCCATCCTGTAATAAAATTCTACACCGGTTGACTAAACAATTGTACTATTTCTATGTTTTTATATAGAAATAACAATCTAAAAGTAATCATGTTGAAAAATATTTTAAATTTAAACCTAATCTCATTCCTGCTTTTGGCAAGTATGATGGGTTTTATGGGATGTAGCGAAGATGATCCAAAGCCCCAACTCACCGGAGATTCTGAACAATTTGTTTTAGTCTCTAAATCAAATCCTGCTATCAGCGGCACCGTTACATTTGCAAAAAGAGATGATGACGCAACGCTCATCACTGTTCAGTTGAGTGGTACCAGCACTGGAGGAAGTCACCCTGCACACATTCATGCCAACACCGCAGCAGAAGGTGGTGCTATCTTACTTGATCTCACGGCCATAGATGGTGCTTCTGGTAAAAGTGAAACGACTGTCAAAGCATTGAATGATGGTTCGTCCATAACGTATGATCAGTTAATTAATTTAGATGGCTATGTGAATGTTCACTTGACCAGTAGCGATCTTGCAACGTTAATTGCCCAAGGCGACATAGGACAGAATGAACTTACCACTACAAGCAAAGAATACACTTTAAAATCGGTATCCAACAATGCCATAAGCGGAACAGCGAAGTTCACTAAAAGGGTGAGCGGAGAAACTTTGGTAAGCATTGCCCTAACCGGAACAACTTCAGGAGTTAGCTCTCCCGCACACATTCACTTAAATTCTGCAGCCCAGACCGGAGCAATAGCAATTGATCTTACTTCTATCACGGGAGCCACCGGAAAGAGCGAGACCAACGTGAGCAAGTTAAATAGCGGAACCGCCATCACCTATGATGAGCTACTGAATTTCAATGGATATCTAAATGTTCATGAAAGTGCTAGTAATTTAGCAACGCTCATCGCGCAAGGCGACATCGGTAAGAATGAACTTACAAGTATCAGCAAGACGTACACGCTAAAATCGGTATCCAACAACGCCATAAGTGGAACAGCGAAATTTACCAAAAGGGTGAGTGGTGAAACTTTGGTAAGCATTGCTCTAACCGGAACAACTTCAGGAGTTAGTTCTCCCGCACACATTCACCTAAATACTGCGGCCCAAGGTGGAGTCATAGCAATTGATCTGACAGCTGTCAATGGTGCTACCGGCAAAAGTGAGACTAGCGTAAATAAACTTAATAACGGAGCCGTCATTACTTATGACGGGTTATTAAGTTTCAATGGATATATAAATGTTCACCAAGATGCCAACAATTTATCAATATTAATCGCGCAAGGCAATATTGGGGCTAATGATGGAGTTGCAGGAATTGTGAATTACAATGTAACCAATACGGGTTCTACGGCTTATGTCTTTAATGGCGGAGGTTTGACGAATTCAAGTAATCCAAATTTAACTCTACAGAGAGGTAAAACGTACACGTTTACTATGAATGTGTCCGGGCATCCTTTTTACATAAAGACCGTCCAAGAGACGGGCAGCGGAAATGCTTATAATAATGGAGTAACAAATAATGGCGCTGTAAATGGAACCATAACCTTTACGGTACCTAATGATGCACCAAACACCTTATTTTATAACTGCGAGTTTCATTCTCCACAGACAGGTATTATAACTATTATAAATTAGGTGGTAAATAATAGTATCCAATTAAAGCCAATGCATCTGAATTGGCTTTAATTATTTATAGTGCCTCGTCCTAAGAAAAGGTGCCGGTGCCGATTAGCGAGAGACAAAATGGTCAAAATCAAGGCTTTGACAACTGGATTATTGAACATAATTCGGGAGAAACTAAATCATTAAAATCGGGTATCCCATGGTCAATTGTGTGGAGGACAGAACTGCCTACTCGTGCTGAAGCTATGGCCTTAGAAAAGAAAATCAAATCCAGAGGAGCATACCGATTTTTAACTGACTTAGGAATAGCCGTATCGCGTGGCGCCTGAGCGCCAAGATCGTCAGTTCTCCCGCGAAGCGCGGGATGGCCACCCGTTAAAAAAAACCATTTCAACTATTGTTGATTAATTTTGTTTCTATGACGACTCAGATATTCAAAGATTATCAGATCCTTAGCAAAGCGACTACATCGCTCATTGTAGATGCAATCAAAGCAAAAAAGAACTCATTAATTTGTCTTGCCTCAGGCCATACACCTATCGGTGTTTTCGAAGAACTCTCCAAAGAAGTAAAAGAAAACGGCCTGGATCTCAGCGATTGCACTTTTCTAAGTTTAGACGAATGGGTTGGAATAGATCCAAATGATTCAGGCTCATGCCTGACCATGTTAAAGAGAGATTGTTTCGAACTACTTGGCCTTCAGCCTCATCAAACTGAATACTTTAATGTAAACGCTATAAATCTTGAAAAAGAATGTGATCGAATCAATTCTTTGATTGCGGGAAACGGAGGTTTAGATATTATGCTGGTCGGTGTTGGCACCAATGGTCATATTGGTATGAATGAGCCCGGTACTTCCTTTGACTCCTATGCTCATCTCAGCACACTGGCAGAGGAAACAAAGAACGTAGGACAAAAATATTTCAGCAAGCCCACTTCCCTCTCGTTGGGAATTACGCTGGGCCTTCGTCATCTGCGTGAGGCAAAATTACCGATCGTCATGGCCAGTGGAGAGAAGAAAGCTGCTATCATCGCAAAGGGATTAACCCAGGCGCCAACGGACGAAATTCCCATGAGCATTTCTCAATTAATCCCGCAAGGTTATGTCATGCTGGATGAGGCTGCGGCTAGTCAGTTAACCCAATAATTTTTAATGATTGTATCGATCAAACGCAAAGCAGGCCGCTCCTATGGCTCCGGCAATATCATCAAATTGTGCCTTCACAACAGGCGTAGCATTTCCATCAGGTCTCCATTCATATTGATTCATAAATTCAGAAAGAGGTTTGAATAATAGCTCATTAGATTGCGCAATACCTCCACCCAGGATAATCTGCTGAGGTGCCAGAATATTGATCAATGAGCACATTGCTACCGCTAATTTTTTGACAGACCTTAGCCAAATTTCTGTAGCAAATTCATCACCATGAGCATACGCCTCCACCAGTTCACGCGTGGTTTGAAATCGATGATTACTTCGTCTTGGAACTGATTCATTTCCAATCGCATCTTCTAGCGAGCCGGGCACTTGTAAAAATCCAATCTCATCACTCTCTGAATTCAGCGACATATCGCCAATGCTTCCGGCTCTTTGATTCACGCCCTGGTATAATTGGCCATTAATCAGAATGGCCCCACCCACTCCGGTGCCCAATGTGAGCATCACCACATTCTTTAAGCCTTTCGCTATGCCAAAGTTTACTTCGGCCAAAAGCGCTGCATGGGCGTCATTAAGCACATGAACTTCCGACTTCAAAAAGTCACTCCAATAGAATCCTTCTAGTCCATCCAGCCGGCCCGGCATATGGTCGATCTGCCGGTTTTGATCATCCGGCAACCCCGGTGCAGCCAACCCGATACAGGATAGCGGCACATTAACCATTTTTATTTTTGTAAAGGCTTCATGCACAGCACCTCTCCAATCCGAATTGCGAATGGCCACGATTTCTTTTGCCAATACTTCTCCTTGTTGTGTGATGAGCACCGCTTTCACATTGGTGCCTCCTAAATCAATTCCGATTGCATTCATTGCCCGATTCATTACCTTTCGAAGATAGGGTTTATTTTACGACAGATCGCATCAGCAAATTTGAATGAAGAAGGTTTGATTTTATAACTTTGTGAGGATTTTTACCGTATGAGTTTATTTCATGATTTAGGTTGGACGGAGGGGATAGTGATTTTGATCTTTTTGATAGGCTACGGGCTTTATCTTTGGCGGATTATTAAAATCAGCCGCGCACTTCATACTCCTTACAAAACTGTTTTCATAAAACTATTTGTTCGCTCAGTCTTCATGAGCTTGCTGATCATGGCATTACTTGGACCAACTTTTGGCGACAGTAAACGTGAAATCAAATCAGTAGGTAAAGACATCATGATTTGCGTGGACTTATCTAAATCCATGGATGCCTTTGATGTGCAGCCCAGTCGATTGGAGAAAGTTAAATTTGAAATGAAGAAAATTGCCAGTGCCTTTAACTCAGATCGCCTTGGGCTCATCATCTTTTCTTCGGAAGCATTTATGCAATGTCCGCTTACGTATGATCAAAACGCTATTAATCTTTTTATTGAAACAATGAACACCAGCCTCGTGCCATCCAGCGGGACGGATTTTGCGCCACCGCTTCGCATGGCGCTATCCAAACTAGAAGATAACGAGGGTCCCAGCAATCAGCAAAAGTCAAAAGTAGTCATTCTGATTAGTGACGGAGAGGATTTTGGTGACGAAACGAACGAAATTGCAAAAGAAGTGGAAGATAAAGGATACAAACTATTCACGTTAGGCGTTGGTACTGAAAGAGGCAGTCAGATTACAGCCGGCAGAGGTTATAAAACGGATAAGCAGGGAAACAACGTGGTGTCAAAATTAAATCCGGGTTCCCTTAAATCATTAGCGAGCAAAACCGATGGTGAGTATTTTGAAATTAACGAATCACGTAACGATGTGAATAAATTGATCAACACCATTAGCAAGATTGAAGGTGAGATGCGCGATGCGCGTGTTATTGATGCATCGGCAAATCGCTATTATTATTTTTTATTAGCGGCATTGGTACTATTGGTGCTGGATATTTTGATTAGTGTAAAAACTATTACCATATGAAGTCATTGTTCATTGCGGTTGTTTTATTTGCCTTCATTGTTGATCCCGGGAAGATCAGCAAAATCAATTCTATAAAATCAGAAGCAAAAGAAGCATATAAAAAAGGTGACTATAAAAAAGCCATAGAGAAATATCGTTATCTCGTAGACTCATTAAGCGTTACTGAAGACGAAGTGAGACTCAATCTGGCCAACGCCTATTTCGAAACGAATGATACAGTAAACACGTTTCAAAACTATCAACCACTTACACAAAGCACAAATTCAAAAATTCGTTCTGTTGCGCATCAGCAGATGGGTGTGCTGGCTAACCGCCAGGGAAAATTTGAAGAGGCGCTTGCCAGTTTCAAACAAGCACTGAAGGCCGATCCCACCAATGAAGATGCCCGTTACAATTACGAGATGGTGAAGCGCAAACTGGAAGAGCAAAAGAAGAAAGAAGAAGAGCAGAAAAAGAAAGATCCTAATAAGCAGGATAAGAACGAAGACCAGAAGAAGGAAGAAAATAAAGATCAGAAGCAAGACCAAAACAAAGACAAGCAAGATCAGAAAGACAAGGAAGATCAACAGGAAAAGGATCAAAAGGACAAGCAGGATCAAGAGAACAAAGACAAAGAAAAGCAGGATAAAGAATCCAAAGAGAAAAAAGAAAAAGAACAACAGCAGAAGGAACAAGATCAAAAAGAAAAAGAAAACCAGGAAAAGAAAGATTTGCCTCCCTCTGTCTCTGATAAGCTCAAGCAAATGGAGATGAGTGAGGAGAAAGCGAAGATGATTTTGGAGGCGATGAAGAATCAGGAAGTGCAGTATCTTCAGCAGAACAAGCGCAAGGCTACCAAGCCAAAAGATAAAGGCAAACCGGATTGGTAGTGATTCCAAATTTCATATTCCAATCTAAAATTTGGAATGACAGTATATTGAAAGAACGTGTTCTAAATATTGAATCTTGAATTAATATGAAAGAAGTATACATCGTATCTGCCGTGCGCACTCCTATTGGAAGCTTTGGTGGAAGTTTAGTGAGTTTATCGGCCACACAATTAGGAGCTATTGCTGTCAAAGGAGCCATCCATAAAATCGGCCTCGATCCTAAGTTAATTCAGGAAGTGTTTTTTGGCAATGTCATCTCCGCAGGACTGGGTCAGGCACCGGCAACACAAGTTGCTGTTGGCGCTGGTTTGGGATACAACATCCCCTGCACGCTGGTCAATAAAGTTTGTGCTTCCGGCATGAAAGCCATCATGGTGGGTGCGCAATCCATTATGCTGGGGCATAATGATGTTGTCGTTGCTGCCGGAGCTGAAAGTATGTCCAACATCCCCTACTATCTTAGCAAAGCACGTTATGGTTACAAATATGGTAATGGTGAACTACTGGATGGTTTGACTTATGATGGTCTCACCGATGTATATAACCACTGTGCTATGGGCGTTTGTGCTGATAACACAGCCAAAGAAATGAACATATCACGACAGGATCAGGATACATTCGCAATCAACTCTTATAAGCGTTCTTCTGCGGCATGGGCAGCTGGAAAGTTCAAGGATGAAATCATACCTGTTGAAATTACCGGACGCAAAGGAGACATCACGCTCTTCGCGGAGGACGAAGAATATAAAAACGTAAACTTTGATAAGATCCCAGGACTTAGAGCCGTCTTCACGAAAGACGGAACCGTAACGGCAGCTAATGCCTCTACGATCAATGACGGAGGCGCTGCCGTCATCCTAATGAGCAAGGAGAAAGCACAAGAACTTGGACTGACACCGATCGCAAAAATCCTTGGCTTTGCCGATGCCGCACAAGATCCGATGTGGTTTACGACAACCCCATCACTGGCCATTCCCAAAGCCATGAAAATAGCTGGAGTTGAAAAGAGTGATGTTGGATATTATGAAATCAACGAAGCGTTTTCAGCGGTGGCGATTGCCAATAACATAAAATTAGGTCTCGATCCTGAAAAAGTAAATGTGAACGGAGGCGCAGTGGCATTAGGGCATCCACTAGGTGCTTCTGGTGCACGCATCACGATCACGTTAGCGAACGTACTGAAACAAAATAATTCAAGTATTGGAGTAGCCGCTATTTGCAATGGTGGTGGTGGTGCTTCTGCTATTGTAATCGAAAAGGTTTAACACAACATCGGTTGATTCTGCTCGTTTTCTAATTTCATTTCATAAAAGATGTTCAGAGCTATTCTTATCACCTCATTATTGATTGGGCAATTTGCGTATGCCCAAAAAGAAATTAAGACCTATCATGACCCCATGAAAATGAGACTTCATGAGGATTATTTTGTGTCCGCACAAGATGGTCAAACCCTGGAAGGAAAATATCGCAAGTTCTTTTCCAATGGCAACCTTTCTATAGAAGGAGATTTCAAAAATGGAGTTCGCTGGGGCACCTTCTATGAATACCATGAAAACGGCAAGCTTATTCGCAAAATCAGCTATGAGAATGGCATGCGTCATGGCACCGTTGAAGTCTACAATGAACAGGGCATACCCATACAACAGGCCTTTTATCAAAACAATAAACTCGTTGATAGTGTCAAATCATTTTTTCCGACCGGAATCATTAAACAAGAAGGTCGTTTTATAAAAGGCAAACCAGACGGGCTGGTGAAAGAATACTATCCTTCCGGAAAAATTCAGAAGGAAATGAGTTACAAGAATCAGCAGCCCAATGGCATTTCAAAAACTTATTATGAAAGTGGATCATTGGAAACCGAAGCCAACTATAAAGATGGGTTTGTCAGTGGTTTTTATAAACTCTATCATCCTAACTCACAATTGGAGATGGAGTATGCGATCAAAGACGGAGAAAAGATCGGTGACTTCATGTACTATGATCAGGAAGGACATAAACTCCTCGAAGGTCATTTTATGAACTCACGACTGCATGGCGATAATATCGGATACTATGCCGATGGAACTATTCGGCATAAATACCAATACAAAGAAGGTGGGCGTGTTGGAACCAACTATGATTACCATCCCAATGGCCAGGTAAAAGAAAAAGAACAAATTTCGCTTGGCGGAGCGGAAAGCAAAGTGACCGAATACCTGAACGATGGCAAATTGGTTTCTGAAAAAATCTTCCGCGATGGCAAACCCTATGGAACATGGTCTTATTACTTTAAGGATGGAACAACCGTTTCGGTTAAAGAAATTTATCAGAATGGACAGCTCAATGGAATGCGAACCACCTATCACGCCAACGGAACAAAATCAACGGAAGAGAACTGGAAGTTTAACATGATCCACGGCATCGTGAAGAATTATTACGAAGACGGAAAGTTACTCTCGCAGGCCGAATACCGATCCAACCGACAGCATGGTCTTTACACCTCTTACTTTCCAAATGAAAAAATAAAAGAGCAAGGCAGCTACATCGCCAACAAAAAGCATGGAGAATGGAAGGAATATAATGAAGCTGGCGAACTGATCCGTACACAGGTTTACAAAGCTGGCTTGTTGATGGAAGAGAAATAAAGTAAGAAGGAGTTGTGAGGTAAAAACTTCCTTAGCTAATTTGCGTCAATCGCTATCACTCATGCAAGCAATCAAAGAGACTCATTTTCAATTTAAAGGCCAGACTGGTTTTTATCGTGGCAAAGTAAGAGATGTATATTATTTCGGGGACACCATGGCCATGGTAGCCACCGACCGTATCTCTGCATTTGATGTTGTTCTTCCCAGGGCCATTCCTGATAAGGGACGCGTGCTGAATCAAATTGCTGCCCGAAACCTGGAGGCAACCAAAAATCTTGTACCTAACTGGGTTATTAAGATACCTGATCCAAATGTAACCGTTGGATTTAAGTGTGATCCCTTTGCCGTAGAAATGGTAGTAAGAGGCTATTTGGCCGGTCATGCAGCCAGAGAGTACAAAGCGGGAAAAAGAACACTTTGTGGAGTGGCGCTGCCGGAAGGACTAAAAGAAAATGATAAACTCCCCTCACCTATTATCACGCCTACCACCAAAGCTCATATAGGCCATGATGAAGATATTTCAAGAGAAGCGATTCTGGCCCGTGGCATCGTGAGTGAAGTAGATTACTTACAGTTAGAGAAATTCACGTTAAGACTTTTTGAAAAAGGAACTCAACTCGCTGCTGAGCGAGGATTGATATTGGTGGATACCAAATATGAATTCGGGAAACATAATGGCGCGATCTACCTGATTGATGAAGTGCACACTCCGGATTCGTCACGGTATTTTTATAAGCAAGGTTATGAGGAAAGACAGAATAATAACGAACCTCAAAAGCAGTTATCAAAAGAGTTTGTGAGGCAATGGTTGATTGAAAATGGCTTTCAGGGGAAAGATGGACAAAAAGTACCTGAAATGACCGATGAGGTTGTGAAGTCTATCTCTGATCGCTACCAGGAACTCTATCATCAGATGACCGGGGAAACCCTGGACCCTGTAAATTATGATACCTTGCTCGAACGAATTGAGCACAGTATCGTTAATTACATAAAATAAGTTAATTTTAGCCCTGTAAATTATTCCTATGAAGTACTCTGTCGACAAGCAAGAAAAATATACACTGCTCCGCCTTAACGAAGAAAAGTTAGACTCCAGCATTGCACCACAGTTGAAATCAGAAATGGTTACCCTTCATGCTGAAGGAGTTCGCAATATCATATTAGATCTTTCCGAAGTAAAGTATACTGATTCCTCTGGCTTGAGTGCCCTGCTTGTTGGCAATCGTATCTTACAGGAAGACAACGGGATATTTATTCTTGCCCGTTTGTCAGATCATACCATGAAACTCATTAAGATCTCTCAATTGGATAGCGTATTAAATATCATGCCTACCGTGGAAGAAGGTATCGATGCTGTATTTATGCATGAGATCGAAAAAGACATGAAAGACGAAGATTAAAAATCTTCTAATCGTTTTTATAAAGAAAGCCTGAGATACTCGGGCTTTTTTATTAGGTTCAAATTCGAAAAATGAAAGTGAGTTTCAAACTTACCATATTAGGCTCCAGCGGAGCACTGCCCGCTTACGGGAGGTTTCCTACCTCTCAATATCTGGTCATCCAAAATAAACATTTTCTGATCGATAGTGGTGAGGGTGTGCAGATGCAGTTAATGCGATACCAAATTCCCATTCATAAAATCGACCATATTTTCATTAGTCATCTGCATGGCGATCATTACCTGGGCCTGATGGGATTACTATTTTCCATGCATCTGCAAAGAAGAGTTAATGATCTTCACCTTCATAGTCAGAAAGGATTGGATGAAATTATTCTGCTGCAGTTGAAATACTCAAAGTCATCACTCAACTTCAATATCATTTTTCACGCCTTTGACGCTTCTCAAATACAATTACTTCACGAAGACGATGTGCTCACCGTTCATACTATCCCGCTCATTCACAAATTAGATTGTGCAGGATTTTTGTTTCGCGAAAAGGCGAAGCCAAGAAAAATCAACAAAGAAAAATTAAGAGAAGGAATGCTTCTTCA
>JANOUH010000162.1:0-11522 GCA_031416795.1 Cytophagales bacterium
TGCGAAATCGTACTTACCATCATTTCATCATTCTTATAATTCGTGCGCAAGCCGGTTTCAATGAATCCTTCCTTCCCAATTTTTCTTACGCCTTTAATAAAGCCCGATAAAAGATAGCGTTGTGTCGAATAGTTTTCTGAATAAACATTGGGGAATGGAACCGCGGTGCCCTGTGATTTTCGTTCCTGATCCTGACCGGAGAAAGACATACCTGCGCTGACTGACATCCACCCTGGCTTGAATTGATTGACCAATCCAATTCCATAAACCTTGCCGCTATAGTTAATGGTGTAACGATCTTTTTCTTCTTCCCACTCATCTTCTGGTTTCGCATTAAAATCATTAGAGCTAATACCTCCAAAACCAAATGCAGAGAGATTACCACCTTTGTTACCCGGCATGTTCAAATGAAAAGAGAAGTCTTGAAAACTAATGGACTCACCTCCGAAGTCAACCCCCATGTTGGATAGAAGTCCTACGGTTGAATAACGGTAGTTAGCGAGGAACGAACTCTTCTTTGCTTTTGATAAAGGTCCTTCTGCTGCCAGATCTAAACCAATCAAACTGGCTTGAGCTGTGTATTGCATCTTATCAGAGCTACCGGGTCGCAAGGTCATATCCATCGCACCCGAAAGTGCATTGCCATATTGCACCGGCATGGTGCCCGAATAAAAATCAGTGCGATCCAACAACTGTGCACTCAGCACATTCACACCTCCACCATTGGAAACAGGCTTGTCGCTGAACGTGCCTGCATTGGCAAGATGGTTAGGATTGATGATGTCCAACCCTTGCAAGCGCCAGAGTATTCCATTAGGAGAATATCCTTTTACCACAATGGAGTTAGCCTGATCATTGGTGGCAACCACACCCGGATAGGAAGTGAGCATGCGCACGGGGTCAAAGAAGTTTGCGGGAACACGCAATGTTTTTTCAATAGAAATGGAAGTCGTGTTCGTCAAAGAAACTGCCTGTGGACTAACCACTACTTCTTCTAGTAATCGCTGAGACTCCTGCAGAAATATCGCTAGCCGCTGCTTCTTTCCAGACACTATAAGTAATTCACTTTCAAAAGGAGCATAGCCGGTAAAGGAAGCAATCAATTTTTAGCGTCCGGGTTCCACGTCTTTTATGAAAAAATATCCGAGCGAATCGGACACCGCTCCTTTTATTAATTCGCTTTCGCGATAAAGCGAAACATTGGCTTGCGCGATCGCCTGTTGAGAGAGGTATTCTTTGATGCTTCCGCTAATCGATTGAGAAAGATCTTGTGCCAAGACATTTAAAAATGCTGCCAGAAAAACGATAATCAGTGATGCTCTTTTCATAAGGGAAATAAAAATGCCTCTTCACTCAACTCATGAGTAAGAGGCACTTGATAGAAAAATTACAGAATAGTCTTCAGGTAGTTCATGCTGTTCTTCGTGCTTTCCATGGGAGTAGAAGGATACGTTTCCTGCTCCATGAAAAATTTCTTAAGTCCGGATTTTTTTGCTTTTGTAAACAAGTTCTTAAAATCAATTGAACCCGTGCCCACATCAGCATTTCTTTCGGGATTGGATTTATCCATGTCCTTCACATGCCATAACTGGAAACGGCCCGGATATTTTTCGAAATACTTCGCGGGATCATGTCCTGCCTTTACGACCCAATAGATATCCATTTCCCAGGTCACTAATTTTGGATCAAGCTGATCGAGCATCGTATCAAATACGATCTTGCCTTCCACTTTTTCAAATTCGAAAGCATGGTTGTGATAGCCCATTTGTAAACCGTGCTTCTTCGCCACCTCGCCTGCTTTGTTCAGCGTATCGCAGGTCTTTTTCAATTCACCCAATGAACTATAATACTTTTTATCCATCCACGGCACCACCACATAACTTTGCCCTAATGATTTGGCATCTTCGCACGCTTTATCCCAGCCATGGGTAGTCATATCAATTCCATAGTGGCCGCTCACCGTTTTCATTCCAATACTTTTCATGAACGAACCAAACTCAGCCACGGGCATATCGAAAAGCTTTCCTTCTTTATACCCATAGGTCTCGACTTCGGTGTAACCCATGGCTGCCACAGAAGTTAATATTCCTTTCACATCACTCTTGATCACATCGCGCAACGTGTATAATTGCAAGCCGATAGGAGATTTCTTTTTAGCCGCTTCCAGAAAAGAAGGAAGCGTTAACAAACCTGCCGCTGCAATAGAAGAGGTTTGAATAAATTTTCTACGGTCCATTTTGTTAAATTAATTTAGTTGATTTCTACTTTTTTTATTTCGCCAACACACATTCTTTTCGCCTGCATGATTACTGTTGCACCGGAGCCTTGAATACAAATTGTTTTGTCGTTGAAAGTGACGGCATTCCATTCGCACCCTTATCCTCATAGGAAACGGTAAGCACATACACGGACGTGGGTGTTATGCCTTCATTCGGAGTTTTTGCAAAATTTGCCTTTCCGGATAATGGAAGACTCACCACTTTTTCTTCTTTAGCCAGGGACAAAATGTATTCTACCATTTGTGCCGTCTGAACTTTGGTGAGCTGAGGGTGGGCAGCCATGGCTACATCGCCCCACACACCCGAGCCGCCTTTCAGAATTTTATCACTCAATAAATCAACCGCTCTTACGTCTTTTGCATAGCGCGTTGCCACTTCACGATAAGAAGGTCCTGCAGAACGTTCATCTGTCAGGTGACATGATTTACAATCGCTTTCTGCCATCAATAATTTGCCGGGCAACTCCAGGCGCTGATGACCCTGCGCAATCCTGGTCATATCATAACCTTGCGGATGGAAGTCTAAGGTAACCCGAACACGATCAGGAGAAATCTTTCCATCTGCAGTGCTGCCATCTTCTTTATCGGTAACCGTGATGTTATAATTCGCAGCACCACCGGGAACAAAGTGATCATCTCCATCAACACGGATTTCAATCACCGGAGGTTCGTTGCCAGCAATCACCGTAACTTCAGCTGTAGATTTAGCTCCCTTTGAATCCGTGGCAATTAATTTAGGTCGGTAAATACCACCTTTATCAAACGTGAATGAAAACTCAGCATTGGCAGACTTCAATACCTGACCATTTATTTCCAACTCATAGGTAACCACATCTCCATCAGGATCTGAACTTTCACCACCAGAAAAATTGACAAGTAACGGAAGTGCACCTGAATTCTTATTTGCCTTCAGAGCCACTTTCGGCACGCGGTTACCGCTGTTGAAATCAATGCGTGATAACTTGGCATCCAGGTTCTTGTAATTCCATCTTCTTCCGTATTCCAGCGTGTATAACTTTCCATCAGGTCCAAAAGCCATGTCGATGGGGTTATCCCATTGTTTATCATCCATGAAAGGTTCTATATCGATGATAGCACCTTTGTCATCCATCGTTACCAGGCGTATCCAGTTGCGCATCCAGTCGTAGATGATCAGCTTCCCATCAAAGTAATCCGGGAAGGACCCCTCTTTGCCTTTGTAATTTTCAGAATAATATACCGGACCTGCCATCGCATTACGTCCACCTGTTTTCATCAATGGAAAATCTGGTGACACTGCATACGGATACCAGATGAAAGGAGGACTCACCGGAGGCAATGCTGTTTTACCTGTATTGTTGGGTGATGTATTGATCGGTTTCAATGGATCATGAAGAGGGCCCGTTGTCTTCTTTACAAAGTCATACTTTCCATAGGCATAGTTTGCTCCAACAAATAATGGCCAGCCAAAGTACCCTGCCTTCTTTGCCTGATTTACTTCATCATAGCCACGAGGTCCGCGTTCAGGATGATCGTTGCCGGCATCGGGTCCTACTTCACCCCAATACAAGAAACCTGTTTTCTGATCAATAGAAATCCGATATGGATTGCGATTGCCCATGACATAAATTTCAGGGCGTGTTTTTTCTTCACCTTTCGGGAAAAGATTTCCTTCCGGGATGGTATAAGGGCCATCAGGTTCCGGATGTATTCTTAAAATCTTTCCACGCAAATCATTGGTATTGGAAGAAGAACCCAACGCATCAAATGGCTGACGACCTGGTCTTTCATCCGCAGGACTATAACTATCCGATTCAAATGGATTGACATTATCTCCGGTTGATAAATATAAATTCTTGTCGGGACCAAACACCAGTGATCCAGCGGTATGACAGCACGTGACACGCTGTGTGGCTACCTCCAGCATCATCTTCTCCGAACCCTGATCAATCTTTTCACCGTCAAACACAAATCGCGACAACACGTTGGCTGATTTGTCAGGGTGAGAATAATAAATATAGAGCCATTTGTTCTTTTCAAAATCAGGATCATGGGCAATACCCAGCATTCCATCTTCAAACTTTGACACCACATTGAAGGTGTTAATCACATTAATGGACTCCGTTTTGGGATCATACATTTTTACATTTCCCTTGCGCTCAATAAAGATGATGCGACCATCAGGCAGAATATCCATTTCGGTAGGTTCATCAAAGTAAGATCCGAGTACCACTTTTGTGAAACGATCGTCTTCGGGCCTCTTTTTGGTTTTGGCTTTTGAAAAGTCTGGCTTGCCCTCGCCCATGGCATAAACAATTCCCTGATAAACGTGATCGATAAACAAGGAATCGGAGTAAGACTCCACCGTATGCCCCATGCCAGTATAGAAGGAACGACCACCATCATAATCATGATACCAGGCTATCGGATGATGATCACCATTTTCTCCACCCTGATAGGAAGACTCATCCAACATGTATAGTGGAATGATTTCATCCGATATTTTCTTGTAGTTGTACAACTCATCGGTGCGTATCCACTCATCGGGTAAGTTGACACCGTTGCCAAAGGGTTTTACCTTTTTAAACTTTGCTTGCTGGGTTTTCGGGTGACTCTTGAAATAAGCACCTACCAATTTTCCATACCACCACCAGTCGTATTCTGTATCCGCGGCAGCGTGAATGCCTACAAAGCCTCCACCGCCTTGAATAAATCGCTTGAATGTATTTTGTTGTAGCTCATCAAGTACATCCATGGTGGTACTTAAAAATACAACGGCTCTGTATTTTTTAAGATTCTCTTCCGTAAAATCTTCGGCCACTTCAGTAGTGTCTACGTCAAAGCCTTTCTCAGCACCTAACTTTTGCAAAGCTGCTTTTCCAGCGGTGATGGATTCGTGTCTATATCCTTTTGTTTTAGAGAACACCAGCACCCGTGGTGCTTCTTGTTTACAGGAGAAAAAAAGCACAATGAGTGCCAGCGCAGGAAATATTCTTTTCATTTGAGATTACCGAGAGGCCGTGAGGCTATTCAATTTATTTTAGTTCTTTGATTTTTATGTTGCGATACCACACCTGATCACCATGATCCTGTAAGGAGATATGGCCCTTTGTGAATTTTCCGAAATCAGACATGCTTTTGAACTTGCTGCCAGCCACGAGTTGATCCCACTCCGGAGTATGCATGGTGAACTCAACGGTCTTCACTCCGTTTAGCCAAAACTCATAATGACCTTTGTTCGTAATAATCTTGGCTTGATTCCATTCACCAGCAGGTTTAACGGTTTCTGTTTTGCATGAAATCAAATCATACAAATCACCAGCACGGTGTTTGATAATTTTTGCATCGGGGTGACAGGTGTTATCCAACACTTGCATCTCGGGGCCGGTATGCCATACCGCACCATTGGAACCACCTTCCTGCACATTGAAGATCACGCCACTATTACCACACGCCTGAATTTTCCATTCAATATTGAGTTCATAGTTTTCGTATTCTCCTTCGGTTAGGATATCCCCTCCTCCTACGGTATGCCCTTCATTCTTTTTGGATGTATCGAGGATTAGCGCATCCTCACTTACTTTCCAGGCAGCGCCAATGTTATTGCTTTTAAAATTTCTCCAACCCTTCGTTGTCTTTCCATCAAATAACAAATTCCATCCTTCATTCTTTTCCTCTTTGGTAAGGGTGTTGGGTGCTTGCGCAAACACAAAACCAGTCGATAGAAGGAATAAGAAAATCAAATATCGCTTCGTCATATTAATGTTCCTTTTCTCCATCCAGTGATAAAACATAACGTGCCATCTTTTCTGCATCTGCCTGTGTGATATCCGGATGAGGAGTCATGGGTATCTCGCCCCAAACGCCTGATCCTCCACTAATAATTTTACCTGCCAACAGTGTTACGCTTGCCTGAGTGAAATCATACTTCGTAGCTACTTCAGCATGCGAAGGGCCAATAATTTTATTGGTTGGGTGATGGCAGGTCTTGCAATCACTTGCTTTCACCAGCGATTCGCCTTGGGTAATAGCATCTACAGCGGCAACGGGAGCAGCGCTCTCATCAGGGGTGCCATAGTCTTCTTTGTTTGCGCTTTCTTCTTTCTTTGATCCGCAAGAAGCAATCACCATGACCATGGCAATTACAAAAAGTGTATTCTTAATTTTATTCATGGGAGTGATTTATTTAATTATGCCTAATACTTTTTTATTCAACGTTGGGTTCTTTCCCGTGGAAGCAAAATCATCAAATGCTTTCTCCGTCACGCGGATGATATGATCTTTAATAAATGGTGCACCTTCTGCCGCACCTTGTTCAGGATGTTTGATGCAGCACTCCCACTCCAACACAGCCCAGCCGCTATAATTATACTGAGCCAGCTTAGAGAAAATACCTTGAAAATCTACCTGGCCATCACCCAGAGAACGGAATCTTCCGGGACGGTTCACCCAATCCTGATAGCCTCCATACACGCCACTCTTTCCTGTTGGATTAAATTCAGCATCCTTCACATGGAACATCTTAATAAAGGAATGATAGAAGTCGATGTATTGAAGATAATCCAGTTGCTGAAGAACGAAGTGACTTGGATCGTATAAGATATTGGCACGTGTATGCTTTCCGGTGGCTTCCCAGAAACGTTCGAAGGTGATCCCATCGTGCAAGTCTTCGCCCGGGTGAATTTCGTAGCACACATCAACACCCACCTTATCGAATGCATTCAATATCGGAAGCCAGCGTTTTGCTAATTCTTTAAATCCATCTTCTACCAAACCGGCAGGACGCTGTGGCCAGGGATAAACCGTATGCCACATCAAAGCACCAGAGAAAGTTGCATGTGCATTCAATCCAAGATTCCTGCTTGCCTTTGCAGCATACTTCAATTGATTTACGGCCCAGGCTGTGCGCTCCTTTGGTTTGCCACGAACAGACTTCGGTGCGAAGCCATCGAACATCACATCATAGGCAGGATGTACGGCTACCAACTGACCTTGCAGGTGCGTAGAAAGTTCTGTGATTTGTAATCCACATGACTCCACGGTCTCACGAATTTCATCGGCATAGTCTTTACTTTCAGCCGTTTTCTGTAAGTCGATGCAACGGGCATCCCAGCTGGGTATCTGCACGCCTGCATAACCTAATGAAGCAGCCCACTTGCAAATGGATTTCAGATTATCAAACGGAGCTTCATCACCCATAAACTGAGCGAGGAAAATTCCGGGTCCTTTTAGTGTCTTCATAAAATTTAGATTTCAAATTTTGTCCACTTCTCCGTACTCTGTCCACTCTTCACAACCATATCGATGAAGGCCATGCCACGAATACCATCTTCTACTGAAGGGAAGTCTATTACCGCAGGAACTTGAGTTCCATCCATTCTTGCAGACAAGGCTAAAGCGAAATTCCTGTACAGGTTTCCAAATGCTTCGAGATAGCCTTCGGGGTGACCGGCCGGAGTGCGTGTATTAAATGATGCTTCTGGTGCTATAAATCCATTGCTTCCAGCGCGCAAAATTTGCGTTGGCTTATCCAACCACTTTGCTAACAAGGTATTGGGTTCATGTTGCGCCCACTCGAGTCCGCCCAACTCGCCATAGATGCGAATCTTCAACGCGTTCTCTTCACCGGCAGCAACCTGCGATGCCATCAGCACACCAGCAGCGCCATTGTCAAACTTCAACAGTACGTTGCCATCATCATCCAACGCACGGCCCGGTACCATAATATTAAGATCGGCACACATGTGGGTGATTTTCAATCCTGAAACAAATTCAGCAAGATGTGCTGCGTGTGTACCAATGTCGCCCATGGCCCCTGCTTTTCCAGAACGCTTAGGATCAGTTCTCCATGCTGCCTGTGCGTTGCCTTCGCGCTCGCTCATTTTGCTTAACCAGCCTTGCGGATACTCCACATATATTTTACGAATCTTTCCGAGAGCACCATCTCGCACCATGGCACGAGCTTGTCTTACCATCGGATAACCTGAATAGGTATGTGTGAGGCACAATAACAATCCAGTCTCTTCAACTTTTTTCTTCAATTGCTTCGCCTCATCCAGGGTGAATGTCATGGGCTTCTCAATCACCACGTGAAAACCTTTTTCTAATGCCAGCATGGCTGGTGCAAAGTGCGCAAAGTTAGGCGTCACGATCGTGACAAAATCAATTCGCTTGTCGGCAGGAAGTTTACTTTCCTTCTCCATCATTTCTTCATAGGTGGTGTAGGTGCGATCCTCTGCAAGGAAAAGCATCTTTCCACTTTCTTTCGCGATTTCAGGATTTATACTTAATGCCCCGGCCACAATTTCAATAAGTCCGTCCATGTTGGCAGCCAGTCGGTGAATGGATCCGATAAAAGCATCTTTGCCTCCACCCACCATTCCCATGCGTAATTTGCGATTCATAGAATTAAAATTTTTTAAAGATTGAAAAGTAATAATTTTTGTTCAACGGGTGATGATAAACTTGATAAGCGGAGATCAGATGAATTTGTTTATCAGATTCTCAAAATACTCCTGCTTGCCGCTTTTTTGTTCAGGTTCTCCATGGCGGTGAGCCAGCTTGCTTAGATCCTGCAGCGTCAAATTTCCACGCTCGAATTGTTTGCCTTTACCGGTATCAAAAGAAGCATAGCGTTCCTTTCTTAAGTTTTGATATTCTCCGTTCTGCAAAATGGCATTCGCGGCCAGCAATGCCCGGGCAAAGGTGTCCATGCCACCGATATGAGCATAAAATATATCGGTAAGGTCGGTAGAGTTTCTTCTGGTCTTGGCATCGAAGTTTACACCTCCGGTTTTGAAACCTCCCGACTGAAGAATCACTAACATGGCTTCCGTGATTTCATTAAGATTGTTAGGAAACTGATCGGTATCCCAACCATTTTGATAATCTCCACGGTTAGCATCCATGCTTCCCAGCATACCGGCATCGGCTGCCACTTGCAATTCGTGCTCAAACGTGTGAGAAGCAAGGGTGGCGTGATTCACTTCTATATTCAATTTAAAATCATCCATCAGATTAAACTGACGAAGGAATGACAAACAGGTAGCGGCATCGAAATCATATTGATGTTTGCTGGGCTCCATCGGCTTAGGTTCAATGTAGAACGGACCCTTGAAACCATTTTTCCGTGCATAGTCGCGAGCCATGTGCAGGAATTGCGCCATGTGTTCCTGTTCACGTTTCATGTTTGTATTGAGTAACGACATATAGCCTTCACGACCTCCCCAGAATGTATAGCCAGCTCCACCCAATTCGATGGTAGCATCTAAGGCAATCTTCACCTGGTTGGCTGCATAACACACCACATGAAAGTCGGGGTTGGTGGCAGCGCCATTCATATAGCGAGGATTGGAAAACAAGTTGGCTGTGCCCCACAATAATTTTACACCGGAAGCTTTTTGTTTTTCTTTCGCGTAGTCAACAATGACGCGCATACGCTTCTCTGATTCTTTCAATGTTGCACCTTCTTCCACTAAATCATAATCGTGAAAGCAATAAAATGGCGCGCCAATTTTTGTAATGAATTCAAATGCTGCATCCATCTTGTCAAGGCTGCGCTGAACAGGATCAGTGGATGTTGACCATGGAAAGTTTTTTGTTCCCGGACCAAACGGATCGCCACCGGTGCCGCAGAAGGTATGCCAGTAAGCAATCGCAAAGCGGAAGTGCTCTTCCATTGTTTTTTTGCCTACCCTCTGTTTAGGATTGTAATAACGAAAGGCCATTGGATTATCTGAATCCTTGCCTTCGAACTTGATTCGGCTGATGCCTTTAAAATAAACTTTGTTTCCGGTAGTCACTTTCATCGTTGTAGTATTAAAAGATTCCCAATATAATGCTTGAAAATTAATTACTTTCAACCTTTCAAGCTAACGGTGTGGTGAGATTCCTTCTTTTTCCTCTTCTGATTTTTATCAGCTTTTCTGTTTTCCCTCAAAAAAAGAATGAAGCCTTTAAATTACGGATGCAGCGTGCCAACGCTCCCATTGTGATTGATGGCATTTTAGATGAGCCCGATTGGCTGGCCGCGGATGTGGCCACCGATTTTTACATGATCACCCCCATGGACACCAGCGCTGCAAAAGTGCGCACCGATGTGCGTATGACGTATGATGACGATAACCTTTATCTGATCGCGATCAATTACCATGGCATGCCAGGCCCTTACGTGGTAGAATCACTGCGCAGGGATTTTGCTTTTGGAAAGAATGACAACTTCCTGTTATTCATGGATCCCTTTGAAGACCTGACCAATGGATTTTCGTTTGGAGCCAATGCAGCCGGAGCGCAGTGGGATGGCATCATGTATGAAGGAGGCAAGATGGACCTGAGCTGGGATAATAAGTGGGTATCACAGGTAAAAAATGATGATGATAAGTGGGTATTTGAAATGGCCGTGCCCTTCAAATCTATCCGATACAAAAAAGGAATCACGCAATGGGGAATAAATTTCAGCAGGCTGGATCTGAAAACCACAGAGAAATCTTCATGGGCACCGGTGCCAAGACAATTTCCTTCAGCCTCGCTGGCATACACCGGCACATTGATGTGGGATGAACCACCACCACAGGTGGGTGCCAATATTTCTGTCATACCTTATGTATTGGGTGGATTTTCAAAAGATTATGAAAAGGACACTCCTACAGAGTATCGCAAAGAAATTGGTGCCGATGTGAAGATTGCCCTTTCCTCTTCTATTAACCTGGATCTCACGGTGAACCCCGATTTCTCGCAAGTGGATGTAGACCGCCAGGTGACCAACCTGGACCGATATGAATTATTTTTTCCTGAGAGACGACAGTTCTTTCTGGAGAATGGAGACATCTTCGCCAATTTCGGATATCCTACCATACGCCCTTTTTTCTCCAGGCGCATTGGCTTAAACGTTCCGATCAAATATGGTGCACGCCTGAGTGGAAGAATCAATAAGAACTGGCGCATTGGCGCAATGGACATGCAAACAGGAAAAGTATCGGAGACGGATTTGCCAGAACAAAACTTTGCTGTGTTTTCTCTTCAGCGCAGAGTGTTTGCCCGATCTAACATCGGTGTGATTTTCATTAATAAACAATCCTTGAATTACACACCCAGCACGGACCCCAATATGCCCGTGTACTCACAATATAATCGAAACCTCGGCTTGGAATATAACCTCGCCTCCTCGAATAATATGTGGACAGGCAAGGCACTGTTTCTGAAATCCTTCAAACCAGAAAACAAGGGAGAAGATTTTACGCAAGCCGCCAACCTTACCTATGCAAGC
>JANOUH010000163.1:0-3265 GCA_031416795.1 Cytophagales bacterium
ATAATTTGATCAAAAGAGCAAGATATGATTACGCCCTTTCAGGGCTTTGATCTGAGCAGTCCGCCACATAACGCAGGGCTGCACCCTGCGTTATGTGAACTCGCCCTTTCAGGGCTTTAAAGAGTTAACAAAGTAGAACTAAGTATACACCTCAAAATAAGCAACGTGTCTGGAGGTTACTAAGATCAGGCTTTCAGATAACGACAACCGAGTGACTACAATCAACTAAAACAGGTATTAGCCAAAGCCGTCAGTGCTGCCTCCATCTATCAGAGCCCGTCTTTCAATATTAATAATTTTTTACTGAGGATTTAGTTCTAATCCTACTTTGTCATGTTTGCGATATCAAGCCCGAAGGCCTGAAATGATTATAGAATTTTATAAGTGCATAGCTATAAAACTCCGAAGGAGTGAAATAATTTGATCAAAAGAGCAAGATATGATTACGCCCTTTCAGGGCTTTGATCTGAGCAGTCCGCCACATAACGCAGGGCTGCACCCTGCGTTATGTGAACTCGCCCTTTCAGGGCTTTAACAAATACTGTTGCATCAGAATACAATTCGTTTCTCTATCAATTTTTCTGGTTTGGATTCCTATTCTGCCAAAACAAAAATAGCCACGACTTAAGTAGTAGCTATTTTTTTTCAATGTGTTCTTTAGTTCATCATAACCATTCGAATGACACCTGAGTGAGGCAAAAACTCAATATTGAAAAATTTTAATTTAAAGGTTTTTCAGCATTATACAAGGTGGTTATTTCTGCCTGCGTCAATGCTACTTTAAAAAACCGCAGATCATCCATAAGCCCTTTAAAATGATTACTGAAAGTATCATCCGGATCGGCCCAGCTATCGGTGATGATTCTGTTCTTACTTCCCTGTATAAAACCAAGAGCGAGTTTATTTCCACCGCCTGTTAAATTACCGGCAAACCTAACACCACTGATGGTGTGCTTAAGATCAGTCGTTGGCCATAAGGCGAAACTATTTTGTACTACTTGCTCTCCGTTCAGGTACATCGTATTTAATTGTTTATTCGCATCATATGTGTATACCATTTGAACCCATTTATTTTTCAGGTAGACAGTACCCACCGATCCAGGTGCCATTTGCTTATTAAACGTACAACCCTGCCATCCTCCATTATCTTTAGTCAGGCCGGTTCCTGCAAATGAAATATCTTCTGAATCAGATACACCACCGGATTCAGCAAATTGAGTGACCATCTTGATCGTTGACCAGTCGTTGGAAATTTCACACTGGAAACCTTTCCATGCTGCAAGACCGAATACAAACTGACCATCTTTGGAAGCATCCGCTTTGATCCATACACTTACGGTCATACTTCGATTAGCCATGTATTGATCTGCATTGGGAAGCTCAACCAGTGTAGTGGAGCCATTGAAATAACCGGCTGATCCATCGAAGCCAAACCGGTCTTTCGAGAAGGATAGATTTCTGATATCTTCATTGAGTGGTGAATGTATTCCTGTAGCATCTTTCATATTTCCTGAGAAAGGAAAATAGGAAAGCTGTTTATCGGATTGAGGCGGGGCCACCGTGGCCTTCCCAAATGTTTTAAAAGCAAATTCAGTTGCCGTTGCCGGAGCGCCATCAGTGGCTTCAAGCGCAGGGGTAATGGATACGGTATAGGTGGTTCCCATATCCAGCCCACTCAGTGTTTTAAGAGTAACCGTGGCACCAACCACCAGGATTTCACCAATCATGTTTATTTCATTGGCCTTCAGTGATGTCGTATAGGCTGTGGCAGTAGCAGCATTAATTTCCTTATCAAACGTCAATACCACCGAGGCGTCCACTGGAATATCTGTTGGCATGGTCGAGACATATAAATTTACACCAAGGTTGGTGGCTGCGCTCACAAGTTTCAAGGGTGCGGGTTCTTCATCTTTCTTACAGCCGGTAATAAAACTTAGCATCATACCCATAACTATTGTGAATGCTAAAAGGTATTTTTTATTTTTCATATTGATTTTTAATTAATTGTTCTTTTCATCAGAAAACAAATTTTTGTTCTGCGATTTTTGTCGGTACAACTCCTTCTATCTCCTTCGTTAACAACTCGTATGCAGCCGCATACAGGTAAGCCCTCTTGCCAATAATGGTGATGGGTGTATTAATCAAAATCGGTTCTTGTGTTAATATCGTTAATAAATCAGAGTCACTGGCCGAAGCGATATCGTGTAAACCGTTTGCCTTGAAACGATCTTTATACGTAGCGTCAAAGAGCATGGCAAATTCCACATTCATTTTATGTGCAATCTCTGCCAGCTGTGTTTCTGTAAGACGATCACGCTTCAGGTCAAGGGTTTTTACGGTGTAGCCCGCAATTGTCTCAACAAAAGCGCGTGCCTTTTTATCTTCGGCTTTATCTGAATGATAGATGAGTGTTATCTCATTGGGTTGGTTCTCGATCATGGTAGTAATGGTTATAGTAATGTGCAGATTCGTTTATATTCCCGCCTGGTATTTTGGGCCGACAGTTGAATTCTTTCCATTGATTGCTTGCTCCAGGAATTACGGCTTGTTTGTGTGACTTCTTTAAGATCAAGTTCCAGCTGGTCCTTGTAGGCTGCAAGTTCCTTACGTGCAGATTTTAACTTCTCTACTTTCGAAGGTTTTGATTTTTTTATTTTAGCATCAAAGGCAATTATTGAAAGAGCCATAGAGTCCCGAAGATCAATTAACTCTGTGGAAACAGACTTTCTTTCTAATTCAATGCGGACAGAATCTCCTGATTGGAGTTTCCCTGACTGCGTAAATCCTGCCGTGCCGAAGCCCAGCAAAGCAACCATAAATAACAAAGTTGATTTTATGTTCATGTTGTAATCGGATTTTAATGATGTTATTTCATTTTATTCCGAATGAAACAATTTTGCGCCCATTGTTGAGGTGCATCCATAGTACGATGTTCATGCCCCTACCCTGTTAAATTACAGGTTGATTTTTTCGTTGTAGAATAAATAGTCACCATGGTGTGTAATTTAATTCACGAAGTGTGCATGTCAATTTGATAGATTCATCATTTAATAAGATTAAACCCTCTCATCGTTCTAAGAGGGTTCATCAATTAATGCGCGAAAAAAGTAATGTTCATTTCATGGATACCTGGCAGGCGCGCATTCAAGGCAATGAAAGACCGCGAACGCGTGCGTTCGCGGTCTTTCATTGCTTAATAAACCTTCAGGATTAAAAGGTCGCTGGGCGACCTCTTAATCCTGAAGGCATGTAGCGCGGCCTGCGA
>JANOUH010000164.1:0-19537 GCA_031416795.1 Cytophagales bacterium
TAGAGATTAACAACCTATTTGGTTTGTGATAAGAGCGATGCAGAAGCATCATCCAGAAAACAGGTACAGTGTTTATGCATCTGCATGGCCGTGGCCGGGAATAAATTAGTTACGGATTGTTCAATGGTATTTTTCACTGCAACAGCTTTTCGATGATCAGGAACAGAACAAATAATATGTTTCGATTTCAAAATCTGTTTGATCGACATGCTGATTGCTTTCTTCGGCACATCGTCCATGGTCTTAAACCAACCTTCACCCAATTGTTGTTTACGACACGCTTCATCCAACTCCACAACAATATAAGGTGTTTCAATTTCAAAATCCGCTGGTGGATCATTAAAGGCGAGATGTCCGTTTTCACCAATGCCAACAAAGGCTACATCGATCGGATGATTCAGGATATTCTTTGATAACCGTTCACACTCACTTTTTTCATCCGCTTCACCATCAATTAAATTGACTTCTTTCAATGGTGGAACCTTAGCAATAAATCTTTCCTTCAGATACTTTCTAAAACTTGCCGGATGAGTGATGGGCAACCCGATGTATTCGTCCAGGTGAAACATCGTTACTTTGCTCCAGTCAATACCTGTTTCAGCAAGTAGTTGATTCAACGTTTCAAATTGACTGGTGCCCGTAGCTAAGATGATGTTGGCAAAACCGTTTCGTTCAATCGCCTGTTGAATTAATGCTGCTCCGGACTCACCGGCTGCTATCCCTAATTCTTTCGGGCTACTCTTTATTACTATTTCCATTTAAAATTTTTTATAACCTATTATTTGATTTCAGCAGCTGTTTGTTCAACTGATGTTACACCGGGTGGCAATTCAATTATCTTCAGGTTGCGAAAATGAATTTCGGCACCTTCAGCTTCCAGGCATAAGTATCCTTTCTTTTGGGAGGATTGTCTGATGCCGTTCACAAACTTTCCATTCACAGAAAGTTTAATCACGCCATCCACACAGATCACTTCATACGTATTCCATTCACCTCTGCCCTTGCATAAATTTTCAATAGATTTGCTTCGTTCGCCTCGCGGATTATCCGGAATGGTTTTCACACCGCCTACACCAAATAGTTCTCCATGCACGTATGCAATAGGCGGAGTTTCACCGTTGCGCTTATTAAGGTTCACCCAATCCAGTTCAAGCATCTGAACCTCTACACCATCGGGCAATCGGGTTTCAGGATCAGGGTTTGCGGCACTCCACACAAATACACCAGAGTTTCCTCCTGCTTCAATATGTTGCCACTCTACATGCAGGATAAAATTTTCATATTGCTTTTCAGAACGCATCACACCAATTGGATTGCCGGTGCTAATCAGTTCTTTGCCCTCTACCTTCCACGTGTCCGGGCTGGTGTTTACATCCAACCATACTACAGGAACTTCTTCTTTTTTTGATTTTGATGTTATTGATTCCAGTGGAATCATGTTTCCAAATGAAATGGGTGTGGGCTGGGAAAAAGATTCCGCTGCCGGTAAGAGTATAAAGCAACAGATTATAAAAAACACATTTGTTCTCATGGCTTTGTTTGGATTAACGATCTCAGAATGCTTTTGTGATACCAGGCATGGCCACGGGTGAGGTGGGCCATTTTAAATCCCATCTATATTGATCAATGGCGGGTGAGAGCGCTACTTTTGAATTCAGTGCATCTTCCCAAGTAATGGTTTGTCCGGTGTAAGCAACCATTCTTCCTAAAACACCCAGCATAGAACTTCGCGCCATCACTTCACCATCATTCATTGGTTTGCCATTTCGTATGGATGCAAATAATTCATCATGCTCCGTTTGATACATGTCATTTTTCTCGCCCGCGTATTGCCAATTTACTTTACCGGTAATTTCATGCTTACCACCACCAATGAATGCGTTGCCATGCGTGCCCGCCACTTCAACCCGATTGGTAGTACTGCATCCATCTTGCTGCCGGCTAAAATGTATTCCTTTCAGTCCTTTACCATAATCATACTCAATAGCGAAATGATCATACGCATTGCCATAGATGGGATCCACCCGTGTCTGTCTTCCACCTGTACCCATTGCGCTGATCGGATTTTTATCACTCAATGCCCACGACATCATATCTAAACTATGCACCATCATCTCGTTGATGAAGTCTCCCGACAACCAATCGTAGTAAAGCCAGTTCCTTAGTTGATATTCCATATCCGTCCAGCCTGCCTGTCGTGGTTTTGACCAGAGCTGCTCACCATTGCGCACGGTGTACACATTTTTGATTTCACCAATTTCACCATTCAGTACTTTTTGAAATAATGCTCTCTTGGGAAAATCATACCGAAAGCAAAATCCCGACACAACGGATAACTTTTTTTCTTTTGCCTTTTTTGCTGCTGCTAATACTTTCCGCACACCCGGTGCATCGATCGCCACGGGCTTTTCACAAAAAGCATGTTTACCTGCTTCGATAGCAGCCATCATATGACCAGGCCTAAATGCAGGAGGTGTTGTCAGCAGCACTACATCGACATCTGACTCAATTACTTTTTTATAGGCATCGAACCCAATGAACCGATGAGCCTTGTCTACCTTTACTTTTTCAGGATACATTTCAAAAAGCGCGTTGTACGATTCATCAAGCCGATCCTGAAAAACATCGCCCATCGCGGTGAGCACAACATTCGGATCCGCTTGCAACGCCTGACTTGCAGCACCAGCACCTCTGCCTCCACAACCAATCAAACCTACCTTTAATGTATTGGTACTTCCTGCAGGTTGCTTTGCCAGACCCATGTGTGGAAATAGCGTGCCTGCCATCACAGCTGCACTCGTAGATTTTAAGAATCCTCTGCGACTAAGCGCAAAAAACTTTTCAGCATCCATTTTCATACTTTCGGTTTTATCGGTTCATGAAGTTACCTACATTCAATGTCAGTTTCTAATCTAACCAAACATAGTTTTTTAAGTTAATAATGGAAACGGAATTTTGACTTGTGGTACAAATTAAAATGATCCTTACTCTATATGTCTGACGCCTACTCACAGTTAAAACAAATTACAATGGCCGTCCAGCCTCTGTCTGAAAAAGAGTGGACTGCCTTTTCTACTATTTGGACAGAATGCCATGCAAAAAGAAAAGAGCAGTTAACCGTGTCGGGAGAAAAAGAGAAATACCTTTACTTTGTGGTGGAAGGCATTCAGCGGGTGTATTATTTTGACGAACAAAACCGCGAAGCAACACTGGTGTTTACCTACGCTCCTTCCTTTGGTGGTGTGCTGGATTCGCTCTTGATGCAACTTCCATCCAAGTATTCCTATGAAACCTTAACACCTTCAAAATTTCTTCGGGCTCCTTATCCGGAACTTCATGCGCTCATGGAACAATACGCGGCTATTGAAAAACTGGTGCGTAAAGGCGTTACCACTTCACTATCAGGTGTAATGGATCGTCTTATTGAATTGCAATGCTACTCTTCGGAGGAGCGATTCAGGAAATTGCTTCAGCGTAGTCCGCATATTTTACAGTTGATCCCACATAAATACCTCGCAAACTATATTGGTATTGATGCCACCAACTTCAGCAAGATGATCAACAGCGTTCGCATTTAGGCCCATTGGAAAAACTTGGTAAATACCAAGATTAGACTTTTATAATGCTTACACCTTTGCATCATCATAATAATTATTTAATGCCATGACAAACCTACCAGCTACCCCATTATTAGAAACACTTGAAGATCAGGTGGAAAACCACATGCGCGATGCTGTGAAAATTTTTCAAAACCTGTCGGCCGAACAATTGTTGAAACCAGCCGCCAATGGAGGTTGGAGCATTGCTCAATGTGTATGGCATCTGAACAGTTATGGTGACTATTACTTGCCTAAAATAAAATCAGGGCTAGCCAAAAATTATCCAGCCAACACTGACTTTAAAAGTACGTGGCTCGGTAGCTACTTCACACGCATCATGAAACCGGGTGCGCAGATGAAAAAATATAAAGCGTTCAAAAATCATATTCCGCCCGTTGAATTGGAAGCAGATAAAGTAGTAGCTGAATTCATTCAACAACAAGAGCAACTTTTAAGCTACCTGAAACTAGCCCGGCATACCGATATGAATCGAATACGCATACCCATCTCTATATGGAGTTGGATGAAACTTAAATTGGGAGATGTATTCCAGTTCATCATCGCTCACGATGAAAGGCATTTGCAGCAGGCTAAGAGGAACCTCCCGTTAAAGTGATAGGCAAATCCTGTTATCCTATAAATCAAATCACGAATTATATAAAACCAAAGTGTGTTATTGAGAGTATACTTGCATACTGATTCTGATCCATCAGGAAATTATGCCAAACTCCATGAAGATCACCAAAAATCAAAAACAAATTCATCAGTCATTTCCAGTATTGGAAATGACGTGTGCGGCTTGTGCAGTGAGTGTTGAGTCCATGTTGAAATCAACGAAAGGGGTCATTGATGCGGGCGTAAACTATGCCAATCAGTCGGCCTGGGTAGATTACGATAAGGCACTCACTACGCCATTAGATTTACAAAATGTGGTTCGCTCCATTGGCTACGATTTGGTTGTAGATGCCGAAGACCCGCAGGCAGTGAAAGAAGAGTCTGCTCTTAAAGGTTATGAGGATATAAAACAACGCACAATCTGGTCCGCTATACTCACTGTGCCTGTGGTGATCATCGGAATGTTTTTCATGAGCCTTCCATATGGGAATATTATTTCCATGATCCTCACTGCTCCAGTGGTGTTTTATTTTGGAAGAAGCTTTTTTATCCACGCAGTTAAACAAGCGAGGCATGGCAAAGCGAATATGGATACACTGGTGGCACTCTCTACAGGAATTGCGTTCTCATTCAGCGTATTCAATACTTTCTTTCCAGAGTTCTGGCATGCACGAGGTATTCATCCACATGTTTACTATGAGGCTGCCGCAGTGGTGGTGGTATTTATCTCGCTCGGTAAACTATTAGAAGAACGAGCCAAATCAAAAACCTCCAGCGCCATAAAAAAACTGATGGGCCTTCAACCAAAAACGGTGCGTGTTCTCGTCAACGGAGTTGAACAGGAACTCCCTATTGCATCAGTAAAAGTGGGTAACATCATTCTCGTTCATCCCGGTGAAAAAATTCCGGTGGATGGTGTAGTTACATCAGGGTCATCATTTGTAGATGAGAGTATGATCTCGGGCGAACCTTTATCGGTAGAAAAAGAAGCAGGTAAAAAAGTTTTTGCTGGCACCATCAATCAGAAAGGAAGCTTTCAGTTTGAGGCGCAAAAAGTAGGAGGTGATACTATTCTTGCTCACATCATTAAAATGGTGCAGGAAGCCCAAGGCAGTAAAGCGCCTGTTCAAAAACTAGTCGATAAAATTGCAGGTATATTCGTGCCGATGGTGATTGGTATTTCTATTCTCACTTTCATTATCTGGATGCTGGTAGGTGGCGATGATGCGTTCACCCATGCATTACTTACTTCAATCACGGTGTTGGTGATTGCGTGCCCGTGTGCACTTGGGCTTGCAACACCTACGGCTATTATGGTGGGTGTGGGTAAAGGCGCGGAGAATAATATCCTGATTAAAGACGCTGAAAGTTTAGAGCTCGCTCACAAAGTGAATGCCATTATCCTCGACAAAACCGGTACGATAACGGAAGGCAAGCCGATGGTGACCAACATGCATTGGGTTGAAGTTGGAAATTCTTCACCATATCAGGATGTGATGTTCAGTACGGAAAGTCAATCTGAACATCCGCTGGCGCAAGCCGTTGCTGTTTATCTCAAAGAAAATAGTGCTCAGTCTATTTCATTGAACAAGTTTGAAAGCATTACAGGAAGAGGTGTAACCTCTAACTTAGATGATACTACTTTCTTCATTGGAAACAGAAAACTCATGGAAGAAAGAAATATTACCATACCACAAACCATCTCTGCGCTTGCGGATGAATGGCAGGCTGAAGCCAAGACGGTTATTTATTTTAGTAATCAGGAAAAAGTGCTTGCCCTTGTTGCCATTGCCGATAAAATCAAAGCTACTTCCAAAGCTGCCATTGAAGCGATGCAACGAAAAGGATTGGATGTGTATTTACTTACCGGAGACAATCAACATACTGCGCAGGCTGTCGCTAAACAGGTTGGTATTAACCATTTCAAAGCAGAAGTGCTTCCTTCAGATAAAGCTGACTTTGTAAAGAAATTACAAGGTGAAGGAAAAATTGTAGCCATGGTGGGCGATGGCATAAATGATTCACACGCGCTGGCTCAAGCCGATGTGAGCATCGCGATGGGCAAGGGTTCTGACATTGCCATGGATGTTGCCAAGATGGTATTGATTACTTCCGATCTTCAATCGATACCCAAAGCATTAAATCTTTCTACGAAAACGGTGCGCGGAATACGCCAGAATTTATTTTGGGCATTTATCTACAATGTGATTGGCATTCCCATCGCAGCGGGATTGCTTTACCCGATTAATGGATTTTTACTTGATCCCATGATAGCCGGTGCCGCTATGGCCATGAGTTCTGTATCGGTAGTGAGCAATAGTCTGCGCTTGAGGGCAGCCAAGATCTGATCACTTCTCGATCTTCATGCTCTTCATGGACTGCGCCATCTTCACCGCTTCGTAAGCATTCACTAATCCGCCTGATGCACTGAGTTGATTAAAGTCAACTCGACCACCACCTGGCTTTTGTACTTTAAGGTTATCAAATTTCCTTGACGACTTCATTAAAATATCTTTCACCTGAACTGCAGTAAGTTCAGGAAAATAAGACATTAATAAAGCGGCCACACCTGCTGCGGCTGGGCTCGCCATACTGGTGCCATCGTTATTTTTATACTTATTATCTGGAACCGTTGAATAGATCTCAACACCGGGAGCAAACAACGAAACCATTTTCTTTCCATAGTTCGAAAAACTGCCCACTAAATCTTCATCATTTCCGGCAGAAGAAGCACCTACTTCAATCCAATTTTTTGCTTCCTTACCATCCAGGTAAAACTTAGAAGGATAATTTTTATTTGCATCAATGTCTTCTGAATCGTTACCGGCAGCATGAATGAGTAACACTCCTTTTTGCTCTGCATAACGTACGGCTTTATCCACCGCTTCTTTTTGCGGGGAAAAGGATTTACCAAAACTCATGTTAATAATTTTTGCTCCATTGTCAACCGCATAGATAATCGCATTGGCTACGTCTTTGTCTCGCTCATCACCATTAGGCACAGCACGCACCACCATGATTTTTACATGATCGGCTATTCCCTTAATACCAAGATTGTTTGTACGATCCGCTGCGATGATACCTGCTACGTGAGTACCGTGGTCGGGATCTGGGCCTTCCACATCATTATTTCCATAATTTCTTTCTTGTGAATTATTGATGTCATCCCCCACAATCAGACGCGAGTCAAAATTCTCATTATATCCGTACTTCACGATTACACCATAATAATCAACCGCTTCCTTCAACTCAGCGAGATATTCTTCCAAATCTGCATCCTCACCCATATTTCTGTACATGCTTAATAAAAAGCCTTTGGCGAACAGAAGACCAGGATCATTGGTTTCAAATTTCTTTACATCATCGGGCATAATCTTTTCAACCTTGAGTAAGGCTTTCAGTGTGTCTATGCTAAAGGTGATGCTTTTATACATACCAGAGTATAACTTATACTGCTGCTCATTCTTTGCTTTTAGTTTTTCAAACTTGTCTTTAATCTTGACATAGCTTTCATATTCCTGCTTCTGCTTTTTAGGAACTTTGTTTCCATCCACATGTTCATATTTGATTTTAAGACGTATGTACTCGCGTGTCAGTTCGTATGTATCGGCATCCACATTTCCATCTTTGCCGCCAATAAAATTCCATCCATGCACATCGTCTATGTAGCCGTTCTTATCATCATCGATGCCATTGTCAGAAATCTCCTTTTCGTTGACCCAGATCACATTTTTTAAATCCTCATGATCGATGTCAATGCCGGAGTCAACCACAGCCACAATCACAGAACGTGAGGGTTGATCTTTCAATAAAGTCTGATAAGCCTTTTCAGCACTTACCCCTTGCAGGCTGTCCTGTTCCGGATCTTTCAAAAACCAATCCTCTGGTATCGTTTTGATGCTCAGCGACTGCGAAAATGCAGGAACCGCTGCAAGTAGTAGTAGAAATATTACATTCAGTAAGCGAATCTTCATGGTAGTAACTATCTGTTTTGAAATGGCAATATAACCGTAAACACCTATTAGTCAGACCTTTTTTATTCTTCTGGCCGCTAACATTTTCTACAAAATTAATCAATGGAACGAAAAAAGATGATAGAAATTACGTCAGTAGGTTAGACCGAAAGAATACAATTCTTCGTAAAAAGAGATATGCAACCTTTGAATTAGGTTAAATTTTAAAGCATATGATACAGATTTGCATTTTAGGAGTTGTGATTTTTTACACTTTGTTCTTTTATACGGTGATGAAATTTCAACATGTTGAAAAAGTAAATACTCAGCATTTAGATGCTTAAAAGAGAGCAATAGCAGCGTAAAGAAATAGTTGATATTCCCTTTAGTCAAAGTTTTAAAACCTGACTTTAGTCTTCAAGCTTTAAAACTCCAAAAGAGGAGGGAATGTGAAAATTTGGTGTTGGCGAATCTGGCCTTACCCAACTGATCCATTTAATCTTTGAATTGTCTTCTGTTATTTCAACACAGTCACCGCGATATAAACCCGCTTCAATTCTGTTCCCCTTTAAAAGTTCAAGTTGCCTCAAGGATTTTTTACTGATCGCCACTTCTACCGTATAGCCATCTACCACTTTATTTGCCTTTATAATTAACTCACCAGCCGGCCATGACCATGTGGAAGTAAATTTTCTATGGTATTCCGCCAGGTAATCATATACCCTGCCATTCGGGTCCATCTCCAAGCCATAATACGGTAACATTTGATCGTCTTTTCTGAAAAAGATTTCTACCCGATCCGAAGAAACAACTTCTAATTTTTCATTCGTCTTTACAAGTACGTTGATATGATCATCCTTTACTTTATAAAGCAAGTAGAGCCAATCCTTACCATGAAGAGCCTTGAATGACGTGAACGGAGGTGTTTCCTTTTCCCAGGGATAAATAAAGTCTGTCAGTTCAGTGGCATTTTTCCATAATGGACTATCCCCTTTTCCTGTGATGACAAGTTCTTCTCCCTTAAGTTTTTTGACTGTATAAGTTTTAAACGTGTCTTTAGTTGTGCTTGATAAAAGTCCAGTTGCCATAATGATTAAAAATAAAGAGCGAATCATAGTTGATATTATTTAGTGATCATGAACATTAAGCCGAAAGATTTTAACATCAGGCTGAGGCGTTGAGCAGTTCTTCTTGAATTCGTTTTGCCACTACCTTTTCCTGGCCTGTCTTCAACATAAAGACGGTAATCCGGATGCTGTCTTCTTTTTCCCAGCCTATCACTTCAATAGAAGGACTTCCATGGCGCAATCTTTTTCCAAACTCATCACGCGCCACGTTTACTTTTTCCCTATCCCAGGAAATTTCCAGTGATGGCGTGTGATTGGCAACCGGAGGCACAATCACCTCAGTAGTGACACCCTGAACTTTTTTTACTGCAGCATTAATCACCTCAATTCGATCTTCCCATACTTTCCAATCCTGAGCGTGATCTCTTTTAATATAGCTGTCCAAGGCTACATACATGCCGATCATTTCTTCCTTGTTCACTTTCATTCCACGGCCAATATTTCCTCCAGCAGGAGGGCCGTTTAAGCGAGCTGCGGCTATCAGATCTTTTTTGCCCATCAGGATTCCTGCGCTTTGAGGTCCACAAATCGCTTTGCCACCCGAAATACAAACCAGGTCAAAACCCATGACGTTGTACTTCCAAAGATTTTCTACTGGAGGCACATCGGCCGCCATGTCAATCATGGTTGGGAGGTTGTGTTTCTTCGCAAGGTCTAACCATGGCTGATGTTGAATTTTACCAACCGGTGCTTCGCGGTTTAGAAACCACAACATGGCAGTCTTTTCATTGATTGCATTTTCTGCTTCTTCCAGGGTTTCCACAGAGACAATAGAAACACCTGTGTTGGTGAGCGCATGATGATATCCGTTGATGTGTGTTTTTTGAATGATCACCTCTGACTTCATACCAGTGCCTTCCAACTTTGGTAGTTGAGCTACTTTTTTAGGATCCATGCCTGTCAACACACCAGCAGTACCTAATACCAGGGCAGACCAGCAGCCAGCGGTTACCATAGCCGCTTCTGCTTTACATAGTGTGGCAATTTTTTGTCCCACTTTATCATGCACCTCGTCCAGCATGACATATTCTTTTGAGCTGCTTTGTATCGCTTCCATCACATCATCGTGCATCAGCGAAGCGGTCATGCTTGTATAGTTACCAGCCGCGTTGATGAATGTGCGCAGACCAAGTTCTTTGAACAAATCCCGCTTGACAGAAAGGGGAGATGCGCTTATAGATTCGAGCGGAGTACCAACCAATAAACCAGTGGCAAGAGGTGCCAATGATAATCTCTTTATTATTTCCCTGCGCTTCATGTTTTTATTTTACATCGTTTTAAAATCCTGAGCATGACTGATGTCTTAGATTAAGAGACAGAAGCCTGTTGTAATATCTCCTTAATTCGTTTTGCCACAGTACGCTCTTCGCCAGGTATCATCTGCCAAGTGGTGATATCGATGGACTCACTACCTCCCATGGTTTCAATAGAAGGATGTCCTTTTCGTAAAGCATCGCGCACTTCATCCGGTGTGATTTTTACTTTTTTAGCATCCCAGCGCAAGCGTAAGGAAGGAACGTGATTAGCTATTGCCGGAACATGAAATTCAGGTGTTACACCTGCAACCGAAGTGGCAGCATCAGCAATCATTTTGGTTTGATACTCCCACAATGTCCAATCAGCCTTATGATCCCTTGATAAATACACTTCAATGGCAACCAGCATTCCAAGAATCTCTTCTTTGTTTACTTTCATGCCACGGCCAACAGTGCTTCCATTAGGCGGTGCATTTTTGCGCGCAGCCTGAATAAGATCTTTTCTTCCGAGCAAGAGACCAGCGCTCTGTGGACCACGTAATCCCTTTCCACCAGAAAAACAGACGAGGTCAAATCCCATCTGGGTGTACTTCCATAAGTTTTCTGCAGGAGGAACATCTGCAGCACAATCGTTCATGGTTGGAATTTTATATTTCTTGCCAATCTCCACGTACTCCACATCTTTGATCTTTCCATCAGGATTGGCATAATTCAAAAACCAAAGCATGGCTGTTTTCTCATTGATGGCGGCTTCCAGTTCTTTCCTTGTTTCTACCTCAATTATTTTAACACCAGCATTGCGAATGGCGTGATCATAGCCAACGCGATGACTCTTTTGTCGGATCACTTCTGTTTTCATTCCGGTCATGTCCGTAGGAATGCGGTCTGCTTTTTCAGGATCACCTCCGGTAATGACACCCGCGGTGCCCAATGTTATTGCTGAGAAAGCGCCTGACGTTATCATAGCACCTTCGCACTTGAGTAACTCGGCCAAGCGCTCGCCTACACGATCCTGCAACTCTTCCAGTTTTACAAATTGCAATGCGGAGTAGTTAATGGCTTTGATTACTTCAGGATGAGGAAGAGATGCCGTTAGTGCAGTGTACGTTCCGGCTGCATTAATAAATGTGCGTACTCCAAGTTCTTTAAAGTAATCCCGATCGTAGTCCTTACCTACAGCAGATGAAGCAAGTGCTTCACCCGATGCAACACCCAACAAGGGTAAGGTCATTAATCCTTTAAGAATATCTCTGCGCTTTGTCATTTCATTTCTTTTTTAGAGCAGCAATGCAATCAATTTCAACGAGTGAATCGCCTGGTATTCCACCAGCAGCGGCAATGGTCGTGCGCACGGGAGGATTCTTTCCAAAACGGCCACGAAAAACTTCGTTCATCTCCTTGTAATCTTTCAAGTCATTCAAATACACATTCACCTTAAGAACACGGTCCATCGATGAACCTGCCTTCTCCAGTTCACTTTGTAATTCTTTCAACACATGATCAGTATGAGCTTTGATATCACCTTCAAAGTGTGCGCCCTTTCCTGCAATGTAGACAAGACCACCATAAACCTGTGAGCCAGAGAATAAAGGTACCTCCTGATCATAGACTACATCACCGGTTTTAATTTCATCATCCTCTTTATTGCTATCTGATGCATTGGCACTGGCTGCTGAAAGCCCAAGCAGTCCAGCGGTTCCGAATAAAATCTTTTTGAAAATTGAGCGTCTGTCGGTTTTCATGATTGTTAATTTTTGTTTAGTGACTATTAAAAAATAGTGAATATTATTTGTTGTTCGATTTGTTTCGAAGCTTACCTACTTCAGCGGCCGTTATCTCATCATCTTTTTTACCAAAGTTCTTTCGAATGTAAGTCAACACGCCAGCTGCTTCTTCATCCGTAAGAAAGGCGTGCTTGGGCATGATCCCATTATAACCAACTCCATTTACTTCAATGTTTCCTTCGAGACCATTGAGTAATACATTAATCAGTTTTGTCTTATCGCCCTTCACCCAGGCAGCATCAACCAATGGGGGAAATCTGCCTTCTGCTCCTTTTCCATTTTGTTGATGACAAGAGGCGCAATAGGTTTCATAGATTTTTTGTCCACCGGTTACTTGTCCTTTCTTAAGATTGTCATCGATCTCATGTGGTGTTCTGATATGAGGTAAGGTTTTTCTTGCTTCCATTTTTGCAAGATCAGCTTCTCCAAAACTCTTTTTATCTCCTTTGTACATCACCCTCCAGATTTTTCCTTTCACCGTTTCAGATAAATAAAGAGAACCATCGGGTCCCATGGCAATGGCCATCGGTCTGTACGGTGCATCACTCACATCAACCACCGGATTTTCACCCACGAAACCATCAGCAAAAACTTCCCACTTACCTGTTGGCTTTCCCTGCCCGTCCGGCAGGCGGGCTTTTTCAAATGGAATAAAAGCAAAGAAATACCCGGCTTGAGGATAAGGTGCCCGATTCGTTGATCCGTGAAAGGCAATGAAGGCTCCATTTTTATAATGATCGGGAAACTGATCGCCTGTATAAAAGAAAAGATCGTTGGGCGCCCAATGTGCTGGAAAGCCCAGGAGCGGTTGAGTAAAGTCGGCACCCTTGCCCTCTTTAACGCCATCACCACCATATTCAGGATTTAAAACTCTCTTACCTTTATCCTGATCATAATAGTAATAAGGCCAACCTCCATTCGTGCCTTCCTCAACACGAAGAAATTCTTCAGAAGGATAAACAGCACTTTGCCATCTCGTAAATTGATTAGGGTTCCTGGAGTTCAAGTCATCGCGACCGTGCACTGCCACATACAAAGTATTATCAGCTTTGTTCCAATTCATGGCCACCAAGCTTCGAATGCCTGTTGCATATCGCGTGCCTCCATCCTTTTGAGTCTGGCCTATTTTGCTGGCACTGAACTTCCAAATGCCACCATGTTCTTCGAGTTGCGAGCAAGGGTCTTCGCCTGGCTCTCCCGGAACACGGTTTAAAACCTGACACACATCACCGGGTGCGCCAAAGGGAACGTATAAATTTCCGGCCTCATCCAAGGCAATGGGTTTAGCAATGTGTTCATAACCATGCTTATCATTTTTATAATCATCTTTAACAATCATTTCAACTTTTCCATCAGGAATGAGTTGACCCGGGGTAAGTTTAATTCGGTATACTTCACCCGCGGTGCTGAAATACATATAGCCATTATGAATACGCATGGCCGTTCCGTAATTTCCTTCATCTTGATAATCGCCAAAGTATTTGATGGTGTCTGCCTTTCCATCGTTGTTAACATCACGTAAGGCGACAATGCCTTTTGGATCGCCACCTCTCAACTTCACATAAATGTCACCATTGTCACTAACCGCCATATGGCGTGCACTACCAACGCTTTCAGCAACTACAACTACATCAAAACCTGCCGGAACAACCAGGCCTCCGTTATCAGGATCACCTTTAGGTAATTCAGTTTTATTTCCGCAACTGGTTATGATAAAAGAAGCGCCAACAAAGAATATTATTTTAATGATTGAATCTCTCATTCGGTAATTACATTATTTATACAGCGGGGCAGCAAGTCCATTTAAGTCCCAAACAACTTCACCATTAAGAACCGTAAACTGACATGTTAATTTTTTATCGCCCACTACTTTGTTTCCACCCACATCTACATAACCAAAGGTTCCCTTATCAACACTTAGTATAGCTACATCAGCCAGCGCACCAACGGATAAATGACCAAGTTCTTTCTTGTTGATAATCTGGGCAGGATTCCAGGTAGAGCAGGCGATCACCTCGTTCAGGGTCAATCCGATGTTCAATAATTTTGACATTACATTGGCCATGTCTTTCATGCCACCATTCATACTTCCTGTGTGAAGATCCGTGCTGATGGAATTAGGTTTTAATCCTTGCTTAATCGCGGGTATGGCTTGCTCAAACATAAAGCTTCCTCCTCCATGGCCTACATCGAAATTAACTCCTCTTTTTTGTGCAGCGGTAGCGTAAGCTTGAACTTTTCCATTTTCAACAATGTGCATTCTTCCTTCGGTTTGTCCATAACAATGTGTTACGATATCACCAGGTCTTAATTTTTCCAACAATAAAGTCTCCCATGATAGCACAGGCTTTGCGGCACCGAAGTCAACCATAACAGGGATGCCTGCTAACTCACCGGCCTTCACGGCACGATCCGTTGGCGCCCATTCAGAACTCATGTAGTGAGCCAGTTTTATTCCTACAATCAGGTCAGGATATTGCTTGGCAACCATCGCAGTAAGTTTAGGATCCATATCCGCGAGATTTTGTTCGGTGGCTCCTCCACTCATGCCTGCACCTACAATATTTAAGAAGGCGAACATCCTGGTTTTAGAGTTTGCGAATGCCTGATTTTTAAAATCGAGAAAATTTCGCCAACCCGCACCACCTGCGTCTACTACGGTAGTAACGCCTGCGCGAAAAGTGAAACCATCGGGAGGAAGAGCTGCGTAGCTATCGCTCAAATATTTATCTTGCTCTGTACCAAAATAATGATGTCCATGAATATCAATCAAACCCGGCACCACATAGAGCCCCGTAGCGTCAATCGTTTTTAATGCTGGCTTTGAAATTTTAGCAGCAACTTCCGAAATTTTGTTTCCAACGATGGCCACATCCATGATGGCATCAATATTATTTTTTGGGTCGATAACATGTCCATTCTTAATCAGGACATCAATGGTTTGAGATTGAGCACCCAGGAAGGAGCACAATAAGAATAAAAAGAAGGTGATTTTTTTCATACGGTTTAGTTTATAGGAAGATAATAAAATTGAAGATTCATTCATGGAGATTTACCAGGTTCTGTCTTTCATAAAATTTTCTAACTCTTCCATCGTGAGGGGAACCAACCCCGGATTTTCTTTCACCCACTTTAGAAAGTCTTTCTTTATAGCTTCTGTCCAGGCGGTATCGATCTGACCTGGCGTATAAACACCTGCTTTCAATTTGGTGATCGCAAACTTATCGCGCAGTTGAATAAACTCTGCGTTGATCACTACTTCCTCAGCAAGGTGTGCCGGAATAAAAACAACTCCTTCTTTGCGAGCTAATACAACATCTCCCGGAAGCACGGTAACTTCTCCGATGATCAATGGGTGATTGATTCCCATCAACATGGTCTCTTGCAAAAAAGAAGGATGCCAGCCGCGCACGTAAGCGTTGAATCCGGTGATTGCACCCAAGCCATCAATATCACGCGCACCCGCATCGAAAATTACTCCAGTACCCGTTTTGGAGAAAATGAAATTGCCGAGGTTGTCGCCTATCAACGTTCCATCTTTTATTTTTTCAAAGCAGTCGGCTACATATACATCTCCTTTTTGAAGCATATCAATAGGCCATGAATTCATCGGGCCAACCCGTCCATCTTTTTTTCCTTTTTCAACCATGCGTGCCTGAAGGTCAGGACGAAGTGGCACGTATTGAGCCGTAAGGGCACGTCCAACAAAAGGCTCATCATCACGCAGTCGCTGCCAATTTCCATCATACTGATTATTAAAACCTTTATTCTTCAAAATGCCCCACGCCTCTTCAATGGCAACATTTTTCATGCGCTTTAAAAGTGCGTCTGAAACTTTTGGTCGGCCATCGGCATAGCGCTCCCCTTTCCATTCCTGCGTTAAGAAGATAACTTGCTCTCGATCAAGCTGCTGAGCATTGAGCGAAAAGGAAGTCATAAAAACTATTAATAACAATACATTTTTCATCGGCTGAATATTTAATCCTTTACTGGTTTATTGTTGGTTTGGCTAGAGACGATGCGGTAACATTTATTTAAGTATGCTGCTTTTCATTTCGCTTTAGATATTAATGAATTCCTGATGCGATGTAAGAATCAACATTTTGTTGAGTTATGACTTCCAATGGGAAAAGCTCGGTGCGCGGAATTTCCTTTTTGAAAAGCAAATGATTCGCCATATGGCTTATGCCCTGAAAAACCTGACGCTTTGGATTTTGGTTGATCAGAAAACTTATTAACCCGTCTTTTAAATGCTTCAGATTTTCCTCCAACATGTCATAGCCAATCAGTCGTATGCTAATGCTGGGATGATCCTTTAAAATACGAGCGATGGTTGACACTGCCTTTGAGGTGGTGACAAATATTCCCGTGAACGTTTCCCGCATGATCAACGATTCAATTTTAGTTCTGAAAGATTTCTCACCGGAATCCAGGTTGAGACTTGTTATCTTAAAGGGATGATGAATGTTCTTTTCATAGAATTCCTTAAACCCTTTCTCTTTTTCCATCAGATAGACCGAGTCCTTAACATCCTCACCAATATGCAAGATGACAATCTCTTCAGCCACTTCATGGCCAATACTCATTAATTGTCCTGCCAGTTTTCCGCTCTGGAACAAATCCTGACCGATGAAGCTTAAGGGTTTTGATTCTGGAATGTTCGTATTAAACAAAACATAGGGAATACCCTTCTTTTGCAGTTGACTAAAAACATGAAGGGCCTGTGGGTAAAAAATAGGCGCAATAACCATCCCATCCGGTTTTGACTTTAATGCCTGATTGGCGATGAGTTCAAGCGAAAATTTTCCATCATGGGCATAAAAAAAAGGTTCGATGGCCACTCCATAATGTCCCCATTCGCCTTTTGCCTGGATTATTCCTGCATTTACTTCAGCCCAATACGGATCTAAATTTGGTTCTGGAATAACCACAGACACCCTAAAATTTTTAGATCGCCTGAGCGATCTTGCGATCAGATTAGGCTTGTAATGTATCTTTTTTAGAACATTATTAACCTTGGTTAGCGCTTTGGCCGAAACGTTGCCACGGTTATGCAAAACCCTATCCACGGTTCCTTCGGAAACCCCAGCCATTTTTGCAATGTCTTTTATTCGAATATTAGTAGGTATCATTAAAAATACTGGGGGTGACTGTTTTCGCACACAATTTAACTGTGCGCGAACACAATTCCCACATTATATTTTGTTTTTATTAAAACTAGGATTAATTTACCTCATTGATTCATGCAGAGTTGCATGCAATCCCATTAAACCCAACTATTATTTATGAAAAAACGATTACTCAAGCTCACGTGCCTGATCATGCTGCTCAGCGTGTCATCAGTGTATGCGCAGAAAGTGACCGGTAAGGTTACCTCTGAATCAGACGGTGCACCTATGCCAGGAGTTTCAGTTCTGCTTAAGGGAACAGCTACAGGTACTGCCACCGATTCGGATGGTAGCTACGCAATAAATGTTTCCGATGTATCTGGTGGCACTTTGGTCTTTTCCTTTATTGGATTTGTGACCAAAGATGTACCCCTTCAAGGAAGGTCAGTTGTCGATGTCGTCTTATCAGAAGACGCCACTCAATTGAGCGAGGTTGTAGTTACCGCGTTAGGTATCTCCAGGGAAACTAAAACTCTTGTTTATGCAACGCAGCAGGTAAAGCCAACTCAACTTGTAGAAGTGAGAGACGCCAACAACGTATTGAACTCATTGCAAGGTAAGGTTGCCAATGCGGTGATCACTCAAGGCTCAGGTGGACCTGGCTCAGGTGCCCGTATCGTTTTGCGCGGTAACCGCTCAATCCAGGGAAGCAACAACGCCCTGATTGTGGTGGATGGTGTTCCCATTACCAATGGAACCAACGGAACTATTACGAGCGACTTTGGTGGATTACAAGGATCTGACGGTGCCTCCAACATCAACCCGGATGATATTGAATCCATGACCATTCTGCGCGGTGCCTCTGCTGCTGCTCTCTACGGCAGTGCTGCAGGAAATGGTGTAATTGTAATTACTACCAAGAAAGGAGCAAAAGACAGGGTTTCTGTAACAATCAACTCAGGTGTAACCACAGAAACACCTTTCGTGCTTCCGGCTTTTCAGAATTCATACGGACAGGGAAACTCTGGGGCATACAATAAAGATTCCGGTGAGAGCTGGGGTCCGAAACTGGATGGAACAACCAAAGATTCCTGGATGGGCGAAACCCGTCCTTTCTCCGCACAGGAAGATAACGTGAAGGACTTTTTCAGAACCGGTGTGACCTTGAATAACTCCATAGGTATTTCCGGTGGATCTGATAAGATGCAAACCTATTTATCCTATACCAATAACAGTATTCAGGGTATTTTGCCAGGGAACGATTTAACCCGCCATTCGATTAACCTGCGCGTTTCCAACCAGATCGGTAAGAAATTCAAAACTGATGCTAAATTAAATTACATTCTGCAGAACACAAATAACAAGTATGAAACCGGTGAATCAGCGCTCAGCCCTACGCTGACGATCTATCAGATTCCCCGCAACGTAAGTGTTGGTGATGCTGAAACGTATTACCAGTCAATCAATAATCTTGGTGTGCCGGTGCAAGGCCCTTATCCTGTAATTAACAAGGCCCTGTATCAGAACCCATATTGGATTGTGAACAATACAAAAACTGATGAACAGCGAAACAGAATCATGGGCTTTTTGTCTGCTGAATATGCCATTACTGACTGGTTGAAATTGAGCGGAAGAGGTAATATGGATAAATACACCGATGTAATCGACCGACAATTCAATGCCGGAACAGTGGGTATTGGAGGTTCAGGTGGTGCCTATAACAGAACGGAAATCAATATTCAGCAATACTGGTTTGATACCATGTTGGAAGGCAAAAACACCCTGACCGATGATCTTAAAATTGATTACCGTGTTGGTGCCATCATCCAGGATAACCAGTATTATCAATTAAACACCTCAGCCACTGGCTTGAACGTAACCAACAAGTTTGGATTGAACTTCGCTACCAACCCGGTGTTCAGTGAAGGAGCTTCTCAGGTGCAGACCCAGTCGGTATTCGGACAGGTAAACTTAGCCTATAAGGAAGCTATCTTTCTGGATGCCAGCTTAAGAAACGACTGGAGTTCTACACTGCCAAGTCCTCACTCATTCAGCTATCCTTCGGTAGGTGTATCCGCCATTCTTTCTGACTTGT
>JANOUH010000165.1:0-9162 GCA_031416795.1 Cytophagales bacterium
CCTTGTCATGTCGTTTTTCGCAGTCGCATTCGCGTTCGCAACAGGAGAAAGATTTCTATTCTCGCCTATTCCTATTTAAAGCATCAACTTAATCTTCTCTGATATGGAGCATGTTATTTTGGTTGATGAGTACGATAATGAAATTGGCACCATGGAAAAAATGGAGGCCCACCAAAAGGGTTTCTTACATCGGGCGTTTTCGATTTTGATCTTCAATACAAAGGGTGAAATGCTGCTTCAGCAACGTGCCCCAGGAAAGTATCATAGTGGCGGGTTATGGACCAACGCGTGTTGTAGTCATCCACAGCCGGGAGAATCCATTGAAGCTGCGGGGCAGCGCAAGCTCATTCAGGAAATGGGCTTTGTTTGTAATCTGAATTACTCGCACAAGTTTTTATATAAAGTGGAACTCGACAACCAGCTAACCGAATACGAATGGGATTATGTTCTGGTTGGCTACTATGATGGAATTCCATCTGTCAATCCTGATGAAGCACAGGCCTGGAAATATCAATCGCTTGAATCGATCTGCAAAGATGCCCATGAAAACCCCGATGTATACACGCGCTGGTTTAGATTGATACTCAAGCAGTCGGAACTTTTTTCTATTCTCAAATAGAAAAAATTAAATCCCAAGTTCTACCTGAAACACCGCTGAATAATATCCGTCTGAAAAAGAATCAGTTCTTAAATCAGTGAGCTTAGAATACATCAAACCTCCTTGCACTTTCAAACGATGTCCATAGAAATAACGAGTAACACCCAACTCATAGTTTTCTATCTGTTTTTCATTTAAGGAAAGTGCTTCCGAATTATTATAAAGCTTTGAAGAGGGCTTGGACGTAGCATATCTTCCAGCAATCTCAAAATTATTTTTAAAGAGATAACTCATCTGAGACATAAATCCCTGGCCAGCATATACCGCACTGATCTGCGCACTGTTATTTGGATTTACCGTAATCGGATTGCTGGTGGTTCGATTCATAAACTCGGTATACCAAGCCCACCCCTTGTATTTGGCTAGCAGATCAAACTCAACAGCATCCATGGTGCGGGCTGCATACAAATCGTTGCCCAATTGCCCATGTGTACGAAGCGCCCGATTATTTTGAGAATAGGTTGCCGCCAATGAAACTTTGAGTTTTCCCTCTCGGTCAAGGTCTCCTTCCTGATAATCATTCTCACCGGTAAAATGTCCGAACGGCAGAAATTCAACACGCCCCGTATAAGCGAGTCCATTATTCGACAGATCTGAATTTCTTCCTTCGCCCGAAGTTAGCGATCCGCGGAAGATTACATGCGGAGTTGTGTAGTGACCAAAGAATCCAAAATCACGATCCAGTGTAAAACGAGCATTCACAATAGAGCGATCGAAAAATTGCTGATCCCCAGAAGAGACAACGCGCTGACGGTTTCCCGGAATTTTAGTTTGACCGAAGCCAAGACGTAATCTTGAAGTTGGATTGTAATAAATCACCGCATCGCGAATGATGTTAGGGCTACTATTGATTTTATTATTTTCTGGTCCACGCCAATCCATATCACCTCTCGCAAAACCTAACTGTATATAATAGGTAAGCTTTGGATTGATCACAAAGCCAGTGAATTTCATACGCAATCTTCTCACTCTCATTTCAAATGCCTCCGGATCTAAATCGCTTTCGGATTTAGTGATATACATCGCCCGGTTCTGCATGCGAAATTGAAAGTTAAGCGAGAACACACTATCCGAAGTTACAAAACCAACTCCCTTTTGCTTCTTGGTGAAAACGGTAACCGCAGGCTTCTTTTGCGCTGAACTTTGAAAGGAAACCTGTGAGAACATGAAGAGTAAAATAAAAATGGTGAGCAGATTATGCTTCATCAAGGCTAGGTGTGTCATACTCAGTTAAGAATTGGTAATATTATCAAAATATCACCACAATATTAACAACTTAACAATGTGATAATATTGAAAAGTAAAAGATTTAGCTCATAGCGAAAATCAAAAAAATGAAAGCTCTTCCACAGGCGGGCTTTCATTTTTATTAAACCACAGTTAGTTTATTTAAGAAACTCCTTCGGCATCAGTTCATGAATAGTCTTCATCACTCTTTCTTCCGTGTCTTCGGTGAGGCGCGAAGGATGATTGTAGTATGGCATGGAACCATCTACTTCATATCCACCTTCGGCAAATAATCTTTTCGAAGCGATGTAGGTTGACACATCGTTAGAATAGGCATTCACCCACATTTTATCCTTATGAAACTCGCGCTTGATGCGGAGACTATAATCCACCACCACTTCCCCACCGAGGAATACAATCGCCAGTTGATTTCCAAAACTCCACACCTGAATGGGATAAGAAATCGTATTTGAAATAGATCCACCACGAGCCAGTATCTCAAGACTGTTTCTGGCATACAATCCCTGCGCGGCCTCCAGTGTTGATTGCTCCACAAATTCTTTTGCATCGGGCACATGCATAAAGGTGAGTTCCACCATTTTCATTTTCCCAACCGGAATGGAATTCAATGTGATAAACTTATTAGCGCTTATCAACGTGCTGATCTTTTCTGTAATCATTACCGCATGCTGAATGACATGTTTAAATTCTCCACGCGGTGTAGGGTTTGCATCACCGGCACAACCAAGAGCCACCATCGCGTTAACACCCGGATATTTTTCTTCCAGCATCTGTTGTGCTGCTCCCATCCAATCACCATGAACAAAGTTGTGTTCAGGAACTAATGTAGTACCATGACAGGCATAATTAAGTAGCAGTGCAATTATTTTTCCTTGCTGATCGGTTGCACGCAACACGGGCAAGTCATTATCTACCGGACCGTTGGGTGTTTCACCAAAGTCTTTCCATTTACCATTCTCCAATACTCTTCGATTCATGGCAAAAGTTGCGTTGCCCATCGCCCAACTCAGTTTACCCGGTGCTTTCACCTTAAACGCATCAACAACAAGCTTCTCTAATTTATTCAGTAGGTTGTCCCGATATATTTTTACATCAGCAAGTTGATTTGGAGGAAGAGACGATCCAAAAATATTAAGTAACACTCCGGTCTCCGGTCCATTATGTGTATGTGTAGCCGACACAACTAATTGCCCACGATCTTTCAATCCAATCTTCTGTGCAAGTCGCGCGAATAATTCATCAGCAAAAAAACCGGGGAAGCCTACCAGGTCAACAGTTACCCACACCATCGGTTGCTTTCCTTTTTGATTAAGCACCAACGCTTTGCCCCACAGTTTTTGTTCTACGCTGTCAAACACTTTTGTACGATTGCCATATCCCGTAAGACGAACAGGGTATTCGGGTGTGATGTCAATGCGACCTGTTCCGATTTCTATTGATCCACTTTCCTTAGGTTCAGGTTTTTGAAAAGAAAACAGAAGGACAAGAATGGGCGCTGCAATAAAACCCGTGAGGATGATTTTTCTTAAGGTGTTGAACATAATGACTATGGTAGATGATATCCGGCATGTTGATGATTGAATTTTTTAAAATCGTGATACAATGTAACGAACCCCAATGACATTGTAATAACTAAAGACCAGTTAACCAAGAGTCGTTTAATCGCCAATCAACACAAAGGCGCCCCAGAAAAAAGGCAATTTGTATTGTTCGCGAATGGCTAATTGAGCTTTCGTGAACGAGTCTCTCTTGTTGCCACTCGTCAACCAAAAATTGTAAAAGCTGGTCATCAATTTCTGGGTTGCTGCATCATCTACTTTCCATAGACTAAAAATAATTGCTTCTGCACCGGCCACTTTAAAAGCACGTTGAAGTCCATAGACACCCTCCCCATTCGTTACTTCACCCAATCCGGTTTCGCAGGCCGAAAGAACAACGAGTTCTGTATTTTGCAAATCAATGTTCATGGCTTCATAGGCGGTAAGAACTCCATCTTCTGTTACCTCCTCACCTACTTCTACTGCGTTTGCTTTTTTATACAGTCTCTCGGCAGATCCTGCCAATAAAAGACCCGATCGGAACAATGCATTTTCATACTTAAGGTTTTTCGCATCCAATTCATTTTCCAGGTCTGGTTCAAAAAAGCCATGCGTAGCAATATGAAAAAGTGTAGGGCCTTGCATGAGTTTGACATTTTCTTCCAGAGCTGCGTTATTCAAAAGAGTCTTTACTTCCCATTTCTTATTGCCCAAAATTATCCCGATGCTTTCCACTTCTACTTTCGTGCCTGGCAATTCTTTGATTGTATTCATACTTTCTGCAAAACGCACACTGACTGTGCTCAATTCATTTGGTTCACTGATTGGAATTCCTTCTTTCTTAATCTCGGCATGTCGCTCTCCCTGGCTCATGTTGTAATTGGGAAATCCAATTAATGAGGCGGTTTGCTTTTTTGGTTTCGAATTCTTGATTGACTTTGCCTTTATCAAATCGCTGGTATTCGTTAAAATATCAATGTCGATTTCATCAATAAGATATTTTCCAGTGGCGGGATTAATCAGTGTATTCAAATTAACCTGGTTGTAAAATCCGTCTACTGACAGATATACTTTTTTCACGTCCTTCAGTTGCTCACCGATTTTTTGCCAGAATTGGGGATAGGAAATTTTATCATCGATCTCAATACCATTCTTCTGCTGCTGTATTACATTGCGATAGTACTTCAGGTATTTCTTCTCCAGATCGTTTCCGTTCTCTAAAAGGACAAGAGCAGGACTATTTTCCGTACCTGCTTTAATGATCAGCGCAGCATAATAGACTGTGTCAGTAAATACCGTGAATTTGCTATTGTATTTTCTAAACCGAATGATCTCCACAGCAGCTTCCTCTTGCTTTAGCTTGGCCTGCACATCCTGCCAGGTATGGAAATCCTGACGCGCTGTAGCGTTAAATTTCTCTGACTTTAATGAAAGAGTTCGCTCCAATTCATTGCTTTCATTGTCCAGGTCCTCTATGTTGATATTGCGTTTCAGCTTTTCTGCCACACTCAATTTCTTAGCCCTTGCTATTTGTTCTTTTTTTTGAACCCATGTTTTATACAAGTCAATGAGTTCAGCATCTTTACTTTTAAGAATTTGACTTTTTAGTTGTAGGCTTGCAGTGATGAGCATTCCTTTGGTCGCCAGCTGGTGGTTATACATATCACCCAGCAGACTTGTGTTTTTATTGTCAGGCGATACCGTAAATGAATTGAATAAATCAAAATGAAAGGAAACCGTCTTATAAAACTGGCTTTTCTCCCGCTCACTCATCGAGGGAAAATTATTCTGAAGGTCATTCAGGTACGTGGCCAATACTTTTTTCAATAACGGTTCCGCTTTAGCATATTGACCCATTGAAAAATATAGCTCGCCCAGGTTGGCTAAAGTGCGTAAGTATCCATTGCTTGTTTCTCCCCATTGAGCCAATTGCAAACGCATCGTTTCTTTGAACCATTTCTCGGCATTACTGAAATTGCCGGTCATTTTGTAAAGGGCCGCCAGGTTGTTGACAAACGTTGTATAGTTAGCACTTGCCTGCCCATCGGGTGTTTCGAAATAGGGCATACTCTGATTATACAAAGCAATACTCTCTTTAAGTTTGCCTGCCTTCAAATACGTATCGCCTAAGCCTATTAAACTCTTTATATATTCAGGGTGAGTTGGACCAAGTTGTGTTTTTTGAATTTCCAGTGCTTGCTTGAAATACTCTTCTGAGACATTTAATTTCAGCATATCACGATAGAGTATGGCCATATAATATAATGTAGTAGCCGATTCAATATGGTCTCCGAAATGTTTACGATCCAATTCAAGTACTTTTTTGTAAATGCTTTCGGCTTGCTCATATCTCCCCATCTGATAAAATAAAGCCCCAAGATTGGCCTGAGCTGTTGCGTAATGAGGATGATCTTCACCAAGGTCTGCTTTAACAATTTCAATTTGCTTTTTGTATAACGTTTCTGCCTCCGTATATAAACCTATGTCAGCATAGAGATTGCCCAATCCATTAAGACCTGTTGCGTAACCAGAAACTTTGTCACCAATAATTGATTTGGTGATGGCTAAGGATTCTTTGAGCATATTTTCAGCCTGACGGTAGTCACCCTTGACATGATACAGCAAGGCAAGATTGTAAAGTGAGTTGGCATAATTTAGCGTCTTCTCTCCGTTGGCTTTTATAATCTGCATCGATTCCACATGAGCCTGCTCAGCTTCCGTGTATCTTCCCATATTCTTGTACAACCCGGCCAGGTTTTTTAACGGGTCTGCATAATCCAGACTGGTTTCGCCATTCAATTGCTTCTGCCATTGAACAGAAGAAACTAAAAGAACCTCAGCATCTTCATATCGGCCCGTCATATCGTACAGACAGCCGAGCCCATTTTTAGCATTGGCATACTGCTCAGTTATTTCGTTTTCTTGTTGATAAATGGTTAATACTTCTATGAACTGTGCTTCGGCCGCTGCATATTTTCCCAACTTAAAATTGATTGAAGCGACATTGTTAAGGGAATTAGCATATAAAACGCCCGCGCCCATTTGAGTTTTTTTTATTTCTGCAGCTTTGGTAAAATAAGGAAGGGCTAGCTCATACTTGCCTTGCATAAAGTAGACCCCACCGAGTTGGCTAATGGATTCGGCATACACCATTTCTGTTTCACCATACTTTGCTTTGTCGAGCGCTACCACCTCCACAAATATTTTTTCAGCACGGTCAAGCAATTCAGCTCCCTGATATACTTCACCCAACTTGGTGAGGGCCGCTACATAGCGATAGTTGGTCTTGCCGTATTCTGTTTCTGCTTGCTTTACAGCTTTCTCCGCAGGTGAAATCGCTTCCTTAAAGTTTCCCGCTTTTTCCAGTTCAACAACGTGAGCTTTCAGGGTTTTATAATCCTGGGCAAATACCAAAGACGTGCATGAGAAAGATAAAATCAGGAATAGCAGAAGTTGAATGGTGCGTTTCAAAATAGAATCAAATAAAATCAGTTGCAAAGTTCTCTAAGGTACTGCGCAGCACCTTCATAATTCAACTCTTCTGCTTTCTCCATATCCGCGCAAAAATCTATTTTATCTTGTTTCACTCCTGTCTTGGCAAAGCGTTCTGCTTTGGCAAGGGCCCGTTTGTAATAAGCCTCCCCTGATTTATCGTCTAACATCAAGACTTTATCGTAACCATTGATTGCGTTATTAAAATCTTTCGTAGCTAGAAGGATATTCGCTTTTAACAAATGATACGTAGGTTGTTCGGGATTCAAGTCGATGGCGCGATTAGCATACACCATCGCCTCCGCATCCTGCTGAAGGTTATAATTTATAAATCCAACAAAGTAAACGGAGAAATCATCCTTCGGATAAAACTCCAGGAAGCTTTTTAAGTCTGCAATCGCTTGTTGTTTTTGGTCCAAAGCAAACCGGATCATGGCCAACTCAGAGTAAGGTTTGTATTCAGGATTCACGTTCATGGCTTGCTCAAACAATCCGAGCGCATCTGCATACTTGCGTTGCTTGTACATGATCGAAGCCTTATTGGCATAGACCTCCCCATCTTTTGAATTTATCTGAATCGCTTTATCGCAATCGGCCATTGCTTTACTCCACTCCTCTCTGGTGCTGTAAATGTAAGCCCTGGTTAATAAGGGTTTTGTCTTTGTCGGATCGAGGCTGCTGGCTTTTGTGCATTGACCAATAGCACCTTCAATATCATTGGCATTCCATCGTTCATCAATGGCCAGAATGGCTTTTTCATAAGGAGTGTACCAATCTGTATCAAGCATTGTTTTCCAGCGTTTGTCGGAACGGATATTTTCAAAGTCAGTATCCGATTCCAGTACATTCTTTCTCTGTTTATACTCTGACTTTTGACATAGCGTCAGCCATTGAAATGCTTCATTAGGTTTTCCAAGAAGAGAATAAGCACAAGCCATGTTATAGCTACTAAGTCCTTTCGTGATCAATTCACTCTTTTGATAGTCAACAATGGCTTGGTCATATTTTTTTAGTCTATGATAGCAAACGCCACGGTTTGCCAACGCATTGGCATAATCATTTTTGAGTTCTAATGCTTTTGAGAAACTTTGAATGGCGTCTTCATAATTTTCATAGGCCATTTGCCCCACACCGATATTAAAAAAATGATACGCATCCTGCACCGTGGCAAACGATGTTGCGAACACTGCGACAATACAGAGTAAGATTGACTTTTTCATAGGGTGATTACCACGTAAATGTTAAACATTTCAGAGAATAAAATGAAAGCTCACCATAACATTTGAAATTTAAAATACCATGACAAAGGTATACTTCATCCGTGCCAGTACGGATTGAACGAGGTGTCCATCATAAAAAAAGCCCCCTTCATCAGAGGGCTTTGTACTTCAAGACCAAACTAAGACATTCAAAAATTAAAACATAGTGTTATTATTCATCTTTCTCTTTGCCGTTTATATACTTGCTCATCTTATTTGCATGAGCCTTCAGTACATTAGCCATCCCATCATACTGTCCCATAATTCCCTTGTTCTCTTTGAAAATTTTAGGAGAGCTATAGAAGGTGCGTGTTCCACAATAGAACTGCCCTAAATTTTTCGCTTCAGGGTCGCTGCCTTCACTTCTGCTCGGGTTCGGGCCCAGCATCATAGTTACTATTGCGTTCACTCCGTAATCGGCTTTAAGTTGCCTGATCTGGCGGGTGGCGATGTACACCACTACTACCGCATCCACACCTAAACCCTGGCATAGTTCATAGCCGAGGCTGGAGGTAAGTTTTCTGTTGGCCGAAAATACACCACCCTGAAAATTTGAAATGATTGATTCATTCTCGGCTTCATTAGCTACAAAGAAAGGCCGATACCCTTTGCCCGATGGACAAACTTTTAAGAGCCCCTCGCTGGCGGTGGTGGTTCTAGAGGTGGTAGTCACCCAACCCCCAATATTTGGACCTGTAGAAGACCGGGTCTTCGACCGGGTAATAGAGACATGCTCTTTTTTAGCAGTTTCCGGCACAAATCCATAATACAATTCCGCTTTCTCTTGCGTATCCAAAAATTCGTCAGGAGTAAGCAATTGCATTCCGTTTTCCTTAAAGGCATCTTTTAACGGTTGAATGCTCTTGGCATAAAAGCCATTCACCTGGGCTTGGCCCTCATAGGTGTCGGTAACCCAAACTGCTGTATTGAGCTTTGCTTTTCCCATTCCGGGGTCGTACAAGTAGTA
>JANOUH010000166.1:0-4105 GCA_031416795.1 Cytophagales bacterium
CATTCCTTCATTGGCCAGGTTGTGATACTCCCCATTCAAAAAATTTCATTGACTGAGCGCCTTGAGATAAACGGCACAACCTATCAATTCTTTTACCTTCAGCATGAACCAAAGCTGATCGCTGTCGACATCTTCCAGCCACCCAAACTCTAATCTCTCCCGATCTGTACTGAACAGCACCCGCTTTCTTTCAGCGTGTTGTGGTATAATTCTTTTATCCCTAACTCTTTTCGCAAAGTGAAATCACTTTCGATCATTTCTACCTTAATACTCAGCAACGATGCTAAACAAAATCATAGAATTTTCAGTACGGCAAAAATTAATCATTGGACTATTGGTGATTGGTCTCATCGGCTATGGTAGCTATGAGTTTACACGCCTGCCCATTGATGCCGTGCCTGACATTACCAATAACCAGGTACAGGTAATTACATCCGTTCCTTCATTAGGCGCAGCCGATATTGAACGCCTCATTACCTTCCCGATCGAACAGGTAAACAGCAACATCCCCGGGCTTATTGAAATCCGAAGTTTTTCACGGTTCGGGCTGTCGCTGGTAACAATTGTCTTCGATGATAATACGGATGTGTATTGGGCCCGCCAGCAGGTGACCGAACGGTTGCAGATTGTCAAAGACCAACTTCCGAAGGGATTGGGTGTCCCCGTATTAGCGCCTGTTACAACCGGCTTGGGCGAAATCTATCAATATGTGGTGAAGGCCAAAAAAGGATATGAAGGCCGGTATGATATTACTGAGTTGCGTACGATTCAGGACTGGATTGTAAGAAGACAACTCTTGAGAGTGGCGGGAGTAGCGGATGTCAGTAGTTTCGGTGGAAAACTAAAACAATATGAAATAGCCATCGATCCAAACAAATTGAAATCGTATGGGCTCACCGTGAATGACGTATTCGCTGCGCTGGAAAATAATAACCAAAACACGGGTGGTGCTTACATTGAAAGACAAGCAACGGTTTTATATATACGAAGTGAAGGACTTATTGGTGGGCTTCAGGATATAAACAGCATTGCCGTCAAAAACACTGAGAATGGAACCCCTCTATTCATCAAAGATGTAGCCGAGGTGAGAATAGGCAGCGCCATTCGTTATGGAGCGATGACTTATAATGGCGAAGGAGAAGTGGCTGGTGCGGTGGTGATGATGTTGAAGGGCGCCAATAGCAGCCTTGTTATTAAAGATGTGAAAGATAAAATTGAGCAAATCAAAAAGATTTTACCAGAGGGCGTAGAGATAGAGCCCTTTCTGGATAGAACCAAAATGGTAAGCCATGCAATAGGCACCGTTGAGAAAAATCTAATGGAGGGCGCCTTGATTGTGGTGTTTGTTCTGGTCTTATTCCTCGGAAACTTTCGCGCTGGGTTTTTAGTAGCCTCGGTTATTCCGCTGGCCATGCTTTTTGCTGTGATCATGATGAATTTGTTTGGCGTAAGCGGAAACCTGATGAGCCTGGGCGCCCTGGATTTCGGACTAATTGTAGATGGGGCTGTAATTATCGTGGAGGCTGTAATGCATCAGCTTGCTCATGGAAAAAAATTCAGCACGCTCAATACACTTACTCAAAATGAAATGGATGGCGAGGTGAAGCATTCAGCCGGAAGGATGATGAACAGTGCCGTGTTCGGACAGATCATCATCCTGATCGTGTATCTGCCCATCTTTAGTTTGGAGGGTATTGAAGGAAAAATGTTTAAGCCCATGGCACAAACTGTTGCCTTTGCTTTAATGGGTGCCTTCATTCTTTCACTCACCTATATCCCCATGATGAGTGCTGTTTTTCTCAGTAAGAAGATTAAACACACGAAAAATATTTCCGACAAAATGATGGAAAAAATTGAAGGCATTTATGAAGCCGCCCTGGAAAAAGTGTTGGGGTTTCCTAAAACGGTAGTGCTTACGGTTATTGCTTTATTCATTAGTGCCCTCATCACACTCTCTTTTCTTGGTGGAGAATTTATTCCTGCATTGGAAGAGGGTGACTTTGCTGTTGACACGCGGGTGCTCACAGGAAGTAATCTCAATGTTTCTATTGATGCTACTTTGAAAGGAGAAAAAATACTCCTTGAAAATTTTCCTGAAGTAATAAAGGTGGTGGGCAAAACTGGAAGCGGTGAAGTGCCCACTGACCCCATGCCTATTGAAGCGAGTGACATGATGATTATCCTTAAAGATAAAAGCGAGTGGACTTCGGCCACCACCTTCAATGAACTTGCTGAAAAAATGGGTAAAGCATTAGAGGCTGTGCCCGGAGTCACCTTTGGCTTTCAATATCCGGTGCAAATGCGTTTCAATGAGTTGATGACTGGAGCGAGACAGGATGTGGTTTGCAAAATCTTTGGTGAAAATCTGGACACGCTCGCACACTATGCAAATAAATTAGGCAATGTGGTAAATACGGTTGAGGGAAGTGCCAACTTATATGTGGAGGCTGTGGGCGGAATGCCTCAAATCGTTATAAAATATAATAGAGCTGCGATTGCTCAATACGGATTGAATATTTCGGATGTAAACAGAATTGTGAACACTGCTTTTGCCGGCCAGAGCACGGGGCTTGTATATGAAGATGAAAAGAGATTTGACCTGGTTGTGCGCATGGTAGACGAGCAACGAAAAAATATCAGCGATGTTCAAAATCTATTAGTCCCCTCTCCCCAAGGGAATCAGATTCCCTTAAATCAGCTAGCCGATGTTGAAATAAAAGAAGGTCCTAATCAGATACAGCGTGAAGATGCCAAGCGCAGAATAATTATTGGCTTCAATGTGCGTGGCCGCGATGTACAAACTATTGTTACCGAATTACAAAAAAAGGTGGAAGCGCAAATAAAATTTCCGGTCGGGTACTATGTAACCTATGGCGGAGCATTTGAAAACTTAAATGCTGCCAAGCAACGGTTGAGCATTGCGGTTCCTGTATCGTTGCTGTTAATTTTCGTCATGCTCTATTTTGCCTTTAACTCAGTTAAACATGGCTTACTAATCTATTCGGCTATTCCACTCTCCGCCATTGGAGGAATTTTTGCCCTGGCAACCAGAGGCATGCCGTTTAGCATAAGTGCAGGCGTTGGGTTTATCGCTTTGTTTGGTGTGGCTGTATTAAATGGCATCGTACTCGTTGCCGAGTTTAATCGTCTGAAGGCAGATGGGATGCAGGATCTCAATCGCATTGTTATGTCCGGAACTAAACTCAGGCTTCGCCCCGTCCTCATGACCGCATTGGTTGCCTCCCTGGGTTTCATGCCAATGGCTTTAAGCGATGGTGCTGGTGCGGAAGTTCAACGGCCATTGGCTACAGTTGTTATTGGTGGTTTGCTAATTGCCACACTCCTCACTTTATTCGTTCTCCCTGTGTTATACATATTATTTGAAACCAAACTCGGAAGAAAGAAAAAAAGAATCATACCGGCAGCAAGCGTGTTGGTTTTTGCCATGCTGACCTTCTCGGCTCCTGATGCAAAAGCTCAAACAGCCATCACCGTTCAGGCGGCCATTGATACTTCATTAGTCAATAATTTATTGGTTAAGAACGAACGATTAAAAGCCGAATATCAACAACAGTTGATCAAATCTGGCGCGAATCTTCCAAAGACTACCGTAAGCGGAGAGTATGGTCAGATTAATAGCAGCTTCTCTGATAATCGATTTGTGATCAACCAGAATATAAATTTCCCTTCCGTCTATTCGAATCAAAAGTCTGTGTTACGAGAAGAATGGAGAAGCAGTCTGTTGAACGTAGCCATAAAAGAAGTGGAGCTCAAGCAACAGGTATCGCAGGTCTATTATATGCTTACCTATCTGGAGCAAAAGAAAAAGTTGTTACAGCAAAATGATAGTTTATACAGCGAGTTTCTAAAGAAGGCTAATTTAAGATTTGCCGTAGGAGAGACTAACATTCTTGAAAAGACTACAGCCGAAACACAACGTGGACAAATCGCTTTGCAACTCAACCAACTGAATGCTGATCTTGATTTATTGAAGGCACAGTTTCAACTTTTATTAAATACAACCACATTGCTGGTGCCGCAAGATGATGATTTCAAAATGAGTAGAATTGAAACAATTGATTCGGTTACTCTTTCGCAACATCCC
>JANOUH010000167.1:0-1660 GCA_031416795.1 Cytophagales bacterium
ACAGGTGGTAGGAGGTGCGGCATCCATCTTAAATCCTTATTTTTGATTAACATGCCCAACGAATAATGACTAAAGACGAGGCTAAAAAGAAAATCGGAGAACTCGTTGAGCGATTTGGTGAGCAGATCGAATCCTATAAAAGGTCGGAGTACAATGAGACATCAACGCGAAGAGATTTTATTGATCCGTTTTTCAAAGCACTCGGTTGGGATGTTGATAATCAAGGAGCATCTGCGGAGTCATATCGGGAAGTAATTCACGAAGACAAAATTAAAATTGGGTCGTCAACCCGATCGCCAGATTATTCATTTCGTCTGGCCGGTGGCACACGCTTATTTTTTGTTGAGGCTAAGAAGCCAAGCATTGTAGTGAAGGATGATATTGTGCCTGCCTACCAGATTCGCAGATATGGCTGGAGTGCAAAACTTCCCATCAGCATTATCACCGACTTTGAAGTGTTTGCCGTGTATGACTGCACCCGAAAACCGGTGCGCACTGATAAAGCTTCCGTGGCGCGACTTAAGTATCTCACCTTCAAAGAATATATTACCGAGTTTGATTTTTTGTGGGATACGTTCAGCAGGGAGCGCGTGCTGCGAGGCAGCTTTGATAAATTTATACAGAGCGTTGCCGGCAAGAAAGGAACAGAAACGGTTGATAAAGAATTTCTTAATACACTGGATAGCTGGCGCACCTATTTGGCCGTTAGCATCAGCAAGAATAACAAACAACTTAATGAAGATGAAGTCAACTTTGTGGTGCAGCAAGCCATTGACCGCATCATATTTTTAAGAATTGCAGAAGGCAGGGCGGTGGAGCCGGATGGCAATCTGAAAACCATTTTGCACGGAGACTATTATGCCAACCTGTTCAAGCTCTTTAAAGAAGCAGATCAAAAATATAATTCCGGACTTTTTGATTTTAAGAAAGACACACTGAGCGAACATCTTAAGATCGATAATAAAGTCATTAAGAATATTGTTACCGAGCTCTATTATCCCGAAAGCCCCTATGAATTTTCAGTGATATCGGTAGAGATTCTGGGAAGTGCCTACGAGCAATTTCTTGGAAAAGTAATTCGCCTCACGCAGGCACACCAGGCGCGCATTGAAGAAAAGCCCGAAGTACGCAAGGCCGGTGGTGTTTTTTATACACCGCAATACATTGTGGATTACATCGTAAAAAACACGGTGGGCAAATTGGTGGAAGGAAAAACTCCGGACCAAATCAGCAAACTAAAAATTGTTGACCCGGCTTGCGGAAGCGGAAGTTTTCTGTTGGGCGCTTATCAATACCTGCTCAACTACCATAAAGATTTTTATTCTGAAAAAGGAAAACTATCCAAAGGAAAAAAAGACAACCCGCTCACGCCTGAGGGAAATCTGACCACAGCGAAGAAGAAAGAGATATTGCTCAATAATATTTATGGCGTAGATCTCGACTTTAATGCCGTAGAAGTAACTAAGCTGAGTTTGCTGCTCAAGTGTCTGGAAGGAGAAACCATGGCCAGCATTGCAAACCAGATGAACATGTTTAATGAACGCGTGCTGCCCACGCTCGACAACAATATTAAAAGCGGAAACTCATTGGTTGATTTTGATTTTTATGATGGGCAGTTGGATTTTGGTAATGACAAAAAGATAAAACCATTTAACTGGCA
>JANOUH010000168.1:0-15052 GCA_031416795.1 Cytophagales bacterium
ACAGGTGGTAGGAGGTGCGGCATCCATCTTAAATCCTTATTTTTGATTAACATGCCCAACGAATAATGACTAAAGACGAGGCTAAAAAGAAAATCGGAGAACTCGTTGAGCGATTTGGTGAGCAGATCGAATCCTATAAAAAGTCGGAGTACAATGAGACTTTAACGCGGAGGGATTTTATTGATCCGTTTTTCAAAGCACTTGGTTGGGATGTTGATAATCAGGAAGGCTATGCGGAGTCGTACCGAGAAGTAATTCACGAAGACAAAATTAAAATCGGTCGGGCCACTAAATCGCCTGATTATTCATTTAGGTTGGCCGGTGGCACACGCCTGTTTTTTGTTGAGGCTAAGAAGCCAAGCATTGTAGTGAAGGATGATATTGTGCCTGCTTACCAGATTCGCAGATACGGCTGGAGCGCAAAACTTCCGATCAGCATTATCACTGACTTTGAAGAGTTTGCCGTGTATGACTGCACCCGAAAACCGGTGCGCACCGATAAAGCTTCTGTTGCACGGCTCAGGTATCTTACATTTAAAGAATATCTGACCGAGTTTGATTTTTTGTGGGATACGTTCAGCAAAGAACGCGTGCTGCGAGGCAGCTTTGATAAGTTTATACAAAGTGTTGCAGGGAAGAAAGGAACAGAAACGGTAGACAAAGAATTTCTTAACACGCTGGATAGCTGGCGCACTTATCTCGCGGTCAGCATAAGCAAGAATAACAGGCAGCTCAATGAAGATGATGTCAACTTTGTGGTGCAACAGGCCATAGACCGCATCATCTTTTTAAGAATTGCAGAAGGCAGAGCCGTGGAACCAGAGGGTAATCTTAAAACCATTTTGCACGGAGACTATTACGCCAACCTGTTCAAATTATTTAAAGAAGCAGATCAGAAGTATAACTCTGGCCTTTTTGATTTTAAGAAAGATACGCTGAGCGAATCGCTTAAGATTGATAACAAGGTCATCAAGAATATAATCACCGAACTCTACTATCCTGAAAGTCCCTATGAATTTTCGGTATTGTCGGTAGAGATTTTGGGAAGCGCCTACGAGCAATTTCTTGGAAAAGTAATTCGCCTCACCCAGGCACATCAGGCGCGCATTGAAGAGAAGCCCGAAGTGCGAAAGGCAGGCGGTGTTTTTTACACACCGCAATACATTGTTGATTACATCATAAAAAATACGGTAGGCAAATTGGTGGAAGGGAAAACACCAGAGCAAATCAGTAAACTAAAAATTGTTGACCCTGCTTGCGGAAGCGGAAGTTTTCTATTGGGAGCTTATCAATATTTGCTCAACTACCATAAAGATTTTTATTCTGAAAACGGAAAGCCATCCAAAGGAAAGAAGGACAATCCGCTCACGCCTGAGGGAAATCTGACTACTTCGAAGAAGAAAGAAATATTGCTCAACAATATTTATGGCGTTGATCTTGACTTTAATGCCGTAGAAGTTACTAAGCTGAGTTTGCTGCTCAAATGCCTGGAAGGCGAAACCATAGCCAGCATTGCCAACCAGATGAAAATGTTTAATGAGCGCGTGCTGCCCACGCTCGACAACAATATTAAAAGCGGAAACTCATTGGTTGATTTTGATTTTTATGATGGGCAGTTGGATTTTGGTAATGACAAAAAGATAAAACCATTTAACTGGCAGAAAGCTTTTCCTGAAGTGTTTGTGCATAGAACGACCAATTACCAGCACGAGTTAAAAGACCAGTTCAATAAGGTAGTGGCCACTGCAAACAAGGCCGAAGACCTGTTGAGTAAAATTTCAAAAGCAAACGAACCGATTGCACCGTATGGAAGCGATGGCTTTGATTGTGTGATTGGCAATCCTCCTTATGTGCGACAGGAGTTGTTGACCGATTTCAAAGAATACTTTCAGCGCAAATACAAAGTGTATCATGGCGCTGCCGATTTGTACAGCTATTTCTTCGAGCGTGGTGTGGCGCTGTTGAGCGAAGGTGGCTTGTTTGGAATTATTGTAGCGAATAAATGGATGCGTGCCAACTATGGCGAGCCGCTGCGCAAATGGTTGAAAGAACAAGACATAAAACAAATCATTGACTTTGGCGACCTGCCTGTTTTTGAATCGGCTACTACCTATCCTTGTATTTTTATTTCGAGCCGCTCAAAAAATCCGGCACCATCCGTAGAGATGGTCAATGTAAAAACACTGAAGTTCGAACCCACGCTGCAATCCTATGTAGATGAGCACAAGCAAACACTCAGCAAAGATTTGCTTGATGATAGCGGCTGGAACCTGGCTAGTGAAGCTGAACATCGGTTGCTTAAAAAGCTGCAAAACAAAGGCGTGCCGCTGGGTGAATATGTTAAGGGCAAAATTTATAGAGGCGTTTTAACGGGCTTAAACGAAGCCTTTGTTATAGACGAGGAAACCAAAAAGCGCCTGATTAAAGAAGACAAGAAGAGCGCAGCGATTATCAAACCATTTTTGGCGGGGAGAGATATTAAACGCTATCAGCAACCTGTAAGTGACAAGTATTTAATCTTCACGAGGCGAGGAATTGATATTGATAAATATCCGGCCATAAGAGAGTATTTAAATCAGTTTAAGACTCAACTGCAACCTAAGCCAAAGGACTTTAAAGGAAAAACCTGGAAAGGAAGAAAACCGGGCAGTTATAAATGGTTTGAGATGCAAGATGCTGTTGATTATTATGAAGAGTTTGAGAAGCCAAAAATAATTATCCCTGCTATTGTTAAAAGTGCCTCTTATACGTTTGATGAAACCGGATTTTATTCAAATGATAAGACGAGTATCATTTCTTTGAATGACAAATATTTGCTTGGCATACTCAACTCCACTGCCTGTGATTACTTTATTAAATCCATAGCCGCCACTAAACAAAACGGATATTTTGAGTATAAGCCGATGTATGTTGAGCAATTGCCAATACCAACAGCAAGCAGTACGCAAAAGAAGGAGATAGAAAAATTGGTTGGTCAAATCCTTAACCTGAACACACAAAAATCTCAGGCCAACGTGCCAGGTGTGATCGAGCAAATTGACAACCAGATTGCGCATGCCGATGAGAAAATCAATAAACTTGTTTACCAGCTTTATGAACTTACGGAGGACGAAATAAAAGTAATAGCCCCATGATCATCATAGACCGTACCAGTGACTTTTATCCAATCGATATTTTTGGCCAGTTACGAGGTTTGTCGAAGTGGAGGCAGATGGACCGATTGCACGAAGTACCTCTTGATGTGTTGCTTGATTTACTTAAAGCATTGCAAATTCAGGCGTCACTCTATAAACCACTAATAGAACCACGGCATATTATTGAACGCATAGAAATGGTTATAGACGTAATTCATGATCAATATGGTGATGCCTTGCCACCAGAACAAGAATGGAAAGCCTTCTGGGTTCTAGCCTATTAATTCTTACTATGAAAAATATAGTCACTGAAAAATTCGCCATCAATGCTTTACTACTCATTTTTTCATTGATGATCTTATTTCATGCGTTAGTATTGATCAGTGTCATTCCATTTGAGATGGTGTGGGGTGGAAGGTTGCAAAGCCAGCAGCAGATGATCCCGTTTGAAATTGTTTCCATCATACTCAATAGTGTTATGCTTGCTGTGGTGGCTATTTATGCCGGCCTTCTAAAGGTGAACGTAAACAGAACGGTTATCAAGGTTGCTTTGTGGTGTATGGCTGCACTCTTCTTACTCAATACCATTGGCAATAGCCTTTCAACCAATGATCTGGAGAAATACATATTTACTCCATTAACGCTTTTACTTACGCTATTCAGTTGGCGTTTGGCGATTCATAAATCTGTGGCGCGTGACGTATGACCTGATCTTAAATAACGTAAGCAAACACATCACCCTCGAAAACAAGGAGATTTCATTTTTTACTTCCCTATTGAAGGAGAAGCATGTCAGTAAAAAAGATTTTGTTTTACAGGAAGGACAAGTTTGTCAGTACATCAGCTTTGTCAATAGTGGTTTATTAAGAGCCTACTATCTGGATAAAGAAGACAAGGAATCTACCATCATGTTTGCTGTCGCGGATTGGTGGATCACCGATATGTATTGCTACATTAATCAAAAGCCAGCGATGCTTACTATTCAAGCGGTAGAGGATAGTCACATCTTCAATCTTAAAAAAGATGATCTGGAAGGGCTGTATGTTGAAGTTCCGAAATTTGAAAAGTTCTTTCGCGTCATCATGCAGAATGCTTACATCCGCGAGCAATTGCGCATTATACAGAACTTATCACTGTCGGCTGAAGAACGCTATCGCAATTTCCTAGCTAAATATCCGCAGATCGCTAAGCAAGTCACTCAAAAGCAGATTGCTTCTTACCTCGGAGTTACTCCTGAGTTTCTAAGCGCTCTTCGGGGGAATAAAATCAAAAGCCGATTTCTTAAGGTACATTAATTTTCTTTTGATCATCATGTTCGTCCTTTGTAACAAAACAAAATAGCTATGCTTATACTAATTGCCGGTCCATATCGCAGTGGGACCAATGATGATCCAGTTTTAATTAAACAAAACATGGATCGACTTGAGTCTGTTGCATTGCCACTCTTTCGCATGGGTCATATTCCTATGATTGGTGAGTGGGTGGCGTTGCCCTTGCTTCACCTGGCAGGTTCGAAGAAACCTGGCGATGCAGCCTTTGAAGAAATTCAGTATCCCGTTGCGCACCGGTTATTAACAAAATGTGACGCTGTACTTCGAATGGAAGGCGCATCAAAAGGTGCGGATGAAGATGTCAGGATTGCGAAGGAGCGAGGCTTGAACGTGTATTATCGATTGGAAGATGTGCCTCGTGCAGAGAATCTTTGAGTTTAATACCAACCAAGTATGAATTAAGTGATCTTGTAAAATAACTTTAGTAAGGTTATCACATCGAAACCCTTTTTACTAACTTTTCATAAAACCTTTACCTATGAAGAGCAGCCGATCTTATATTCATTCTTCGTTTCTCATTATTTTCCATCTCACCTTTTTTCTGTTGAGTTGCCAGAATGGTAATAAAGAAGAAAGTAAAGATGAAGCGCGGGCCAAAATGATTGCGCGTGCAAAAGAGTTAGAACTTGATACTGAATATAAAGCGCCTTCGGGCGATGCACTCTCACATCATACAGCAGGATTTGTAAAGATTATGTGCTCTGCAGTTTTCATTACCGGCCTGCAACCAGAGTTTGCAGCAGAGCATGTTGGCTATTTTACGAGTCCCTATGCAGAGCGTGCTAAAGTGGGTAAACCCATTGTTGATTATGAGAAAAAATCGGTTTCAATTACTCTTCCGAATGGAGTAACGCGTACAGCTATATACACGGGTGATCAGGGTTGTGTTTGTTTGACAGAAGGCGTAGACTCGTTATACTACAAACCAATAAAAGTAGTTCGCAATCTTCCTGATGCCAACTCAACCCCATGGCCTATGGGAGATGTGTTAGGTAATGAACCTGCTCCATCTGAAGTGGATATGGAAAAAATTAAGCAAGCAGTAGATGCTGCCTTCGAACCGGCTGAAGGATTGACAGCAGCATTTGTGGTAACCTATAAAGGAAAAATTATTGGTGAACGCTATGCGGAAGGCATTACAAAAGATACGCCATTGGAAAGTTGGTCGATGGGCAAAAGTCTTACCGCTACACTCTTGGGTATTCTTATAAAGGATGGCGTGTATGCCCTGGATCAACCGGCACCGATTCCTCAATGGCAACGTGAAGGTGATGAAAGATCTAAGATCAAAATCATGGATATACTTCACATGTCTAGCGGCATTCGTTGTCGAGCGCCACAAGATCCGGATTATGATGCTTCGCTGGGTTATCCTGATCATTTGTATTTGTATACGGGTGGTGTCAACTCATTTGAATATGCGGCATCACTTCCACAACAATGGCTGCCTAACACGGTAGGTCGTTATAGAAATGTAGATCCCGTTTTGACTAATTATCTTGTGCGATTAGGTGTTGAAGGAAGGGGAGAAGAGTATCATACTTTTCCACAGCGGGCACTTTTTGATAAGATTGGTATTCGAAGCATGGTGATGGAAGCAGATCCTTATGGAAATTTCTTAACACAAGGCTATGAGTTTGCATCAGGAAGAGATTGGGCGCGCTTGGGTAATTTGTATTTGCAGGATGGTGTGTGGAACGGAGAACGGATTTTGCCTGAAGGTTTTACCAGGTTTGTAAGCACGCTTGCTCCGGCATGGATAGCAGACGGAAGACCGATCTACGGAGGATTTTTCTGGATCAATGGCGATGGTGCACTGCCTATTCCTAAAGATGCGTACATGATGTTGGGTGCCGGTGGTCAATCTACTACGATTATCCCCTCCCATGATTTAGTCATTGTTCGCCTCGGCCATTTTAAAGGATCGAAAGCAGGAGACGAGGCACTCAACAAAGCCTATGCATTATTGATGGAAGCTGTGCCTGAAACCGCTAAATGAAAATCTATTGCATGGAATAAAAAGTCAAACTATCTTACGAGGTATAATCATACTACCATGCTTACAAAGAACATGCTCGATATTTTAAACGAGCCATTTAACATTACCGCTGAACAAATCAGCTTCTTTAGAAAAAATGCATTTATAAAAATCAAAAATGTATTGCCTCCTGAAGTAGTCCAATACATGAACGAAACCATATCAGCAGAGGTGAAGCGACTCAATACGCAACATCTCCCCATGGAGCAGCGTGATACTTATGGTAAAGCGTTTTTACAAATCTTTAATCTTTGGACGAAATCAGAGGCCGTAAAGGAAATTGTGTTCAGCAAGCGTCTAGCAAAAATGGCTTCTGACTTATTGGGTGTTGATGGCGTAAGAATGTATCACGATCAGGCTCTATTCAAAGAACCGAGTGGTGGGCATACTCCCTGGCATGCTGATCAATATTATTGGCCATTGAGTTCTGACAAAACAGTAACCGTGTGGATACCATTACAGAAGACAGATCTTGAATTAGGTCCGTTGGAGTTTAGCGCTGGTAGTCATCAATTGACCGAAGGAAGAAGTCTGAAGATCAGTGATGAAAGTGAAAAGGAACTACAGAAAAAGTTAACATTACGCGATTTTCAGCAGGTAGTAGAACCGTTTGATGTAGGCGAGGTGAGTTTCCACAGCGGTTGGGTCTTTCATCGTGCCGGTCCTAATAAAACAGATTCCATGCGCAGAGTGATGACGGTAATCTACATGGACAAAGACATGCTACTGAAGGAACCCATCAATGAAAATCAAATTGCTGATTGGGAAACCTGGTGCCCCGGAGTAAAGATTGGTGATGTTATTGATAGTCCGCTAAACCCGATTTTGTATACGAAGTAATTGTATTGAATTTTGTTTTACCAGGAATTCATTTGAATGATGATTCTAATTTAGGTTTTCTTAACTCCCTGTTTCGCGTAATAGCCAGAGCGATAAATCCTAACACAAAAAATGCAATGAGCGCGAGTACTGAATTTTTCATGCCTAAATACTCATCAATAAATCCAAATGTAAAAATGCCAACTACGATGGCGATTTTTTCAGTCATATCATAAAAGCTGAAGAAAGAAGCGTTGTCATTGGATACCGGTATCAATTTACTATACGTACTTCGACTTAATGATTGTATGCCCCCCATCACTAATCCAACTGCGATAGCAACTCCGTAGAAATGAAATTCTACATCCACTCCTGTTTCTTTGAGCGAAGCAATTTCATGAGCGGCAAGGCATACGCCAATCCATAACAGCACGATACCCATCAATACGTTTAGATTACCGAAGTAGCTCGACATTTTTGCAATTAACGTAGCGCCTGCTATGGCAACCAACTGAATCAAAACCAACGTGATGATAAGTTTTGTGGGTGGTAGTCCTAAAAGTTTGCTGCCAAACATAGATGCTACCAGCATCACCGTTTGCACGCCCATGCTATATAAAAAGAACGAAACCAAAAACCAGTTGAGCACCCCTCGTTGCAGCACTTGCTTCAATACTTTTGATAGTTCTAAGAATCCCGTAATTAGAAAGTTTGCTTCTGATTTTTGTGTGTTGGCAACGCCATTGGGTAAATAGGCAAATGGTATTTGCGCAAAGCCGATCCACCAAATTCCGACCAATAGAAAAGTAATCAAAGGTCCTAACGTATTGTTTCCATTAGCCTGAAAATAGAGCACCAACCCAAAGCCAATCAATTGTAAAATTACAGATCCGAGATATCCCATCATGAATCCTCGGGCACTCACTTTATCGCGATCTTCCAGTGCTGCAATTTCAGGCAGGTATGAATTATAAAACACTAAACTTCCGGAGAATCCAATCACCGCCAATATGAAACAGGTTAGTCCCCAGATCAGGTTTGATCCTTCGAACCAAAACAAACCCATGCAGGCGAAGCCACCGAGGTAGCAAAAGAATTGCATGAATTTTTTCTTGTTTCCACGGCTATCGGCAATGGATGATAGAATGGGTAACATGAGGGCTATAGCCAGATAGGCAAATACTAATGTAAAGTCATACAGAGCAGAATTCTTAAATGTCATTCCTAAAAAAGGAACTTTATCTTCACCGAACGCAGATTTTGTTACACCCAGAAAGTAAATCGGGAAGAACGTAGTTGTAATGACCAGGTTATATACGGAGTTGGCCCAATCATACATGCACCAGGCATGCACAGTTTTGTGATTGTTCAATGTCAACTGCATGGGGGTAGAGGTTAGTTTTTTATCAATGACTTTCGGAATGATTCTTTAGATGGCTAGTTAGGTAATTATTCTGTCTTAACTCTAAATAATAACATAGCCTGATAGATGAACCCATCAGAGAAATCAGTATTTAATTGCTGGCGATCATCCCCTACTTTTATCAAAATTGAGCCGAAGGAGATTTTGTCATTCTCGTCATAAGCCCTAAAACTTCTTCCCACCGAGTATCCAAGCCTGGTTTGAATACTGAGGCTTTTAGTAAGATTGAATTTTAAATAGCTAAATAATTCATTGGTTGCCTTCACCACATACCCGGGCTTGTCTGTAGAAGGGACTTCTGTTAAATGATATGATCTTACTTGTCCGTTAAAGTTCAGGCCAATATTAAGTCGTGGATGAAGCTTGTAGTTAATATCGGCAAGAAAGGGCAACGTCAAATTGGTTTCAAATTTTCCGTCAGGGCTGAGGTAGTAGATTCCAAACAGAGGCACGATAAATGGACCAAATAATTCGGAGTTATAATAGATACCAAGTTTATAATTCTTGTTGGTGCGCTTTGCGTATTTTAGCAATGCAATTACACCAAGTTGAAAGTCTTTGCTGCCAATGTGATCGAAATCAGAGGCTAGCTTTGGAATCAGCACGTAAGTGCCCGACCACTTATCGGAATGCTTTTTCGAAAGTCCGGCCCGTAAACCTATTACTGAAACAGTAGTTTCGGGATCTTTCTCAAAGAATCTGGTTTGGATTCTTTCATAGACCAACCCTGTAAGAATGGCATCAGAAGGATTTATGACAATGGGAATGGTAATCTCCAGGCCGAGTTCTTTGATACGTGTGCTGGAGTCACTATTTTCAAATTTGTTTTGCGATGAATTGCCGAAATAAAACTTTGCAACGTCAACATATTTCTGACTAAACACGTTTCCGATGATGAACAAGCATAGAATAGTGGTAATAATCTTCTTCAAGTGCCTATTGTGTTCTCTTACGAATTAAGCACTTTTTGGGATAGTAACAAATTATTAAATGGGGTAAACGTTTCGTATTTTAGTTTGACTTATTTACCGGAATCATCTCTCAGGACACGTAAAAATAAAAAGTGATATGAAGAATCCCTTATTTCAAAATCCTTCTGTATCTGTTATTTCAAGACGAAGAGTAGTTGGCCTTTTAGGTCTTGGTGTAATAGCCACACAATTTCCATTTGCGTGCACCAGTGAAAATGCAAAACTTTCAGACCTGGAGAAACAATCCATTCACTATTTGACCTTGACGGAAGTGGCTGAACTGATTAAATCAAAAAAAATATCCTCAGAAGAACTAACTCAATTGATGCTCGATCGGATTGCTGCTTTAGATGGAAAATTAAATAGTTACATCACCATTATGCGTGAGGATGCATTGGCAACTGCGCGCTCACTTGATAAAGAATTGGCCGATGGAAAATACAGGGGTCCACTGCATGGTGTTCCTATTGGTGTAAAGGATTTGTTATACACCATCAATGCTCCAACTACCGCGAGCCATTCATTCAATGCGAACTTCATCGCAACGTATAATGCTACTGTGCTTGATAAACTTCTCCATGCAGGTGCGGTCATTCTCGGTAAATTGAACCTCACCGAAGGAGCTATGGGTAATTATAACACAAGCTCCAAAATTCCTAAAAATCCATGGGGTGAAGATTTGTGGACAGGTGTGTCATCCAGTGGATCAGGTGTTGCTACGGCTGCAGGACTTTGTTTTGGATCTATAGGATCTGATACCGGTGGTTCCATCCGATTTCCATCTGTGGCTAATGGCATTGTTGGTCTCAAACCTACGTATGGATTGGTTAGTACGTATGGTGTATTCCCACTTTCACAATCGCTTGATCACATTGGTCCTATGACTCGCTCTACGTTAGATGCTGCTGTTATGCTGGAGGCCATGGCAGGATATGATTCCAATGATCCGAATTCATTGCAGGAAAATAAAATCGATATCTCATCATCGATCAAAGATGGTATACAAGGATTACGCATTGGCATCGACCACGACTATGTGAGCACGGATGTTGATCCTATGTTGGTTGCATCCATCGAGACGGCTGCTAAAAAATTAGAAGAACTCGGAGCGATCATCGTTCCATTCAAGATGCCGGACAATGCGAAAGAGCGGGATGATATGTGGTGGATCATTACCAGCAAAGAAGTTTATGAAGCCAACAAAACTACCTACCCATCCAGAAAGGAAGAATATTCATATGGTTTTGCTGAACTTCTTGAATTTGGTATGAACGTAACCGAAGATCAATACAAACAGGCGCTACAATTTCATGAGAAATTTAAAACAGAGTTTCGTAAACTACTTTCAGAAGTGGATGCGTTAGTGGCTCCTGCCGGAGGGATGGCTAAAGGAGTGAACGATACTATGTGGCGCGCTAAATCATCTGAAGATGTTATTGCAACGTATGCTGATGAATTAGATCTTCAGTTTGGCAATCCTGCAAACTTAGCGGGAATCCCTTCTCTCACCTTACCCTGCGGTAAAGCTGAAAATGGATTTCCACCTCCTGGCTTTCAATTGATGGGGGCACCATTGACAGAAGCAACCCTGTGTAGAATTGGTTATGCCTATGAGCAAGCCACAGGCTGGCACATGCAACATCCCAACATTTAAAATAATTTTATTACTTCGGCAACGGAACGCATAACGTAACATCCGGAGGGATGAGTGCTTGCAATGTAGCTTTCCCGGGCCTTTGTGCTTTCATTCCTGCTACCGGATTATGATCAAAGAACCCAAACGGAGCAAGTGAAAATCCAATCTGATGCACATTCATGATGGGCCAGTCTTCGGGTCTTACAATGTGAGTGATGCCCATGTTATACCAGAGCACAACATCTTTTCCTTGCAGATCTTCACTATTGTTCCAAGCCGGTAAACCATCTTTTATATCCCGTGAATTAGGATAGTTACCAGCAGGAAAAAACTCCTCCTCATTATACGCAGTCACCCATACTTGATTTTCGAGGAAGTCTGCCATCTTACGAGCAGCAGAACCTGGCGCTACAAGAGGCAAAGCATTATGTCCTGGCATCAGCATATAACTTTTCTGTTGACCAAGACCATTCACCGATTTTGAATCAGCGATCATCCAATGACGGTTTGAAAGTGGATTGAGATTACGTTGCGCTTCTGATTCGTTTTTTATCAATGACATTTGTTTAATGAATGCGTTGTTCCATGGATTTCCTTTTCCGCGTGGCAATGCAACCGTATTCATTTCTTCTACCAGGTTTTCAGAGCCATCTACATCCATGTCGAGACGGAAAGAAAAAAAGTGCTGATGGTTAACGGCTTCCACATGAGGGGCTACGAGTGTGCCGTAGTAGATTCCGTTATATGATTCATCTTGTGTTCCCGGCAAATCACTGGTGCGGTTCACCGCTTTGATACCGACAATACCAGTCAGCTCAACTTTCAGATCAATGGTTCCTTCTTCGTGAAAGATCCATTTGAATCCGTAATCATAGTTACCGATTTTGGTATAATATTTAACCACCAGATTTCTTGCCTCATGCGAAAACGTTCCATGGCGAGTTACCGGTCCGCCATATTCTTCGTAAACCGCGATGATACTATCAATCTTAATTGGTTTTCCTTTTTCATTATGAAAGACGGCTGGCATGAAGGTGGAATTTTCAGGCACATCAGCACCAAATTTCAATTTGCCAATGCCTTTGGGAAATGTTTGCCCCATACGATACGCTCCACCATCAAAGTAATTCCACGATGCCAGGCCGAGATCTGTAGAGCCATAAGGAACATACATCTCAGCCATAGACGCACGATACACGATAGGTCGGTGCTCTCCACGGTCGTTATAGCTCACATTGTATAGCACCAATCCTTCGCGATTATGAAGTCCAACGCGAAATGACCATAGGGGACTGTTTACTTCGTAGCCTTCTACCGTATAAGTAGTTCCTGCTGGTTGTGTAATTTTTAATGGCTTTGTTTCAGGAAGGTAAACTTTGCCTGAATCGGAATTAAAATATCCGATAGACTCAGGCTTAAAAAACCCTTTACCTCCATCATCCAACACGTTCAACACCTTACCTTCTGTAAGATCAACATAGGCAACAAGACCATCGATGGGAAAGTTTTCTAAATGTTTGCTCTTATAGATCGGAACACAGATGACTTCGCGGTGATCCGCTGGCGCAATACCCATTTCCCCCGCATACACATAATTAACTGACTTCACCGAATCAGGGTGAATACCTCGGATGGCCAGGCCGTCTAGCCATCGTTTGTCTTTTTTTAAATAGGCTTCTGCAATACTGTCACCGAGAAGCATGCCGGGCGTAACACCAGGCACATGAGCAAATGAAAGTACTTTACCGGATTGGAGATCAATTAATGCTTCATACGTCTTATTGGTAGTGCGATCATACACCGATGCAAAAGCTTCGCGTCCAAAATCTTGTCCGGGTTTATAGGCCTTCATCACGGCTTTGGCTGGCTCTTTTAGGTTGATCAGGTAGAACCGATATGATGTATCGATCTTATCCTCCTTCAATAAAATTTCTTTCACCAATTTAATCTCTGTAGTATCCAATGGATTGAGTGGATGTGGAAATTGTTGGTTGATGGACAGCGGTAGAGTTTCAGAAGTTTTTGCAGGTTGATCTTTTCCACAGCTCATCACTATTAAGCCAACCGTTAAAACGAAAAGCAATGATTTAATAGATTGAAGCCTTTTGATCATGACGATAAGATTTAGGTATTGGGGTTGTCGAAAATACTGATTAATAATGGTATCACAAACGGTCGACCTAGGCAGGTCAATCCTGTCGAGGTGGATATCCAAATTTTTAAACTTGAATAAGCTCAGGAGTCTACTCAACTCGGGTGCGTCATTTATTTGATAAGAGAATTGATGACAGCTTATTTGAAACTTGCTACGGATTGAGGGCCATGAACAAAATTAGAGATATCATTTTCACCTATCTGGCCTGGCTTCATATAAATTATGTTGCCTTGCCTTTGCACATTTACTACATTTAATAAATTGGTAAACTCAGCCCTTCAATTCACATGCAGAAATCCTTTTTACTAAAATCGCTCTTTTTTGGATTGACTTGCATGGCACTTCAAAATTGCAAACAGTCTATTGAGTTGCCTGCAAGTGATCCAGATAATGGCGGTTTGATTCTTCCCGGAAATTTCGAGGCTTTGGTGGTTACGGATAGCATTGGGCGAGCAAGACATATCGCGGTCAATGACAATGGAGATATCTATGTGAAATTAACGTACAACGATGCCATGCATGGGGCGGGTGGCACCGTAGGACTTCGCGACACTAATCAGGATGGCAAAGCAGATACCATCGCCTATTTCGGTGAATATAAAGATGTGGGTGGTCTTGCCGTTGGTGTAACTATTCATGATGGTTATCTCTACACCAGCTCAGTCCGACAAGTGCTGCGAAATAAATTAACTCCAGGGAAACTGGTGCCTGAAAGTCAGACAGAAATTGTGCTTACCGATGAAGACGAGCACGTAGCCAAAAACTGGCATACGACTAAACCTCTTGCATTTGATAATAAAGGAAACATGTATGTTCCTTTCGGGTCTCCTAATGATGCGTGTCAGGATATGACTCAATACGGTCCTGCCGGAATCCCCAACGGCAAAGGACTGGATCCATGCCCTGATCTTGAAAACCATGCCGGCATCTGGAGATTTGATGCTAACAACACCGGACTCACACAAAAGGATGGTTATAAATATGCTACCGGCCTCAGGAGTATTGTAGGCATGCAATGGAATCCTGAAGATGAAAGTTTATATGCGGTTGTCAATGGCATAGACAATTTTCATACGATATATCCTGATCTGTTTTCTTCCTGGCAAGCAGCCATGTTGCCTGCTGAGTTACTGGTGAAAGCAACGGATGGATCAAACTTTGGATGGCCCTATGCTTACTATGATCAGATGCAAGAGAAAAATGTTTTGCAACCGGGATATGGTGGCGATGGAAAAATAGTGGGAAGGGCTAGCGAGTTTGATACACCCGTCATGGGCTTTCCAGGTCATTGGGCACCGATGGATGTTTTATTCTACCAGGGAGATCAATTTCCTGAGCGTTATAAGCAAGGTGCATTCATCGCATTTCATGGATCAACAGATCGGTCACCTTACCCGCAAGCTGGTTACATGGTTTGTTTCATTCCCTTTGAAAATGGAAAAGCAACCGGGAAGTGGGAAGTCTTTGCAGATGGTTTCACAGGGATAGATACCGTAGTAAGTACAAGCGATGCAGAGTACAGACCTATGGGTCTTGCCACTGGCC